>NZ_AP024563.1:0-287500 GCF_018409545.1 Allochromatium tepidum
CGGCGGCGCTGTTCGCCGGCTCCATCATCCAGTTCCAGTCCTTCGCAATCATCCGGGTGGTGCCGTCGCGCGCGCCGCCGCATCCGAACCGAGACGACGCATGTCGGGAAACGCCGTGGCCCTCTGGGAGCACTGTATCAATCAATTGAAGGCCGAGCTGACGTCCGCCGAGTTCAATACCTGGATCCTGCCCCTGCAAGCGCGCTTGGATGGTCCCTTGCTCAGGCTGCTGGCGCCGAACCGGTTCGTGCTCGACTGGACGCGCAAGCACTATGCCGACCGTCTGCTCGAACTCTGCGCGCGCCACAGTCAGGGCGAGGTCTCGGAGATCCATTTCGAGGTCGGTGAGTTCGCGCGTGAGTCCGGGCCGGCGAAAGGGAAGGGCGCCCGTGCCGGCTCGAAGGCGACCGCGATCGATTCGGATCTCGCCATGCGACGCGCGACGGCCAATCTGAATGCCGACTTCAATTTCGATACCTTCGTCGAGGGCAAGTCCAACCAGCTCGCGCGCGCGGCCTCGATCCAGATCGCCCGCAACCCTGGCAGCACCTACAATCCGCTGTTCATCTATGGCGGCGTCGGACTGGGCAAGACCCATCTGATGCACGCGGTCGGCAATGTCATCCTGGCTTCCAATCCGAGCGCGCGAGTCGTCTATCTGCACTCCGAGCGTTTCGTCGCCGAGATGATCAAGGCCCTGCAACACAACCGCATCGAGGAGTTCAAGAAGACCTATCGCTCGGTCAACGCGCTCCTGATCGACGATGTGCAGTTCTTCGCCGGTAAGGAGCGCTCGCAGGAAGAGTTCTTCCATACCTTCAACGCGCTGCTTGAATCCCGGCAGCAGATCGTGCTGTCCAGCGACCGCTTCCCCAAAGAGGTGACGGGTCTGGAGGAGCGTCTGCGCTCGCGCTTCGGCTGGGGGTTGACGGTGGCCATAGATCCGCCCGATCTGGAGACCAGCGTGGCCATCCTGCACTGCAAGGCCACGCAGCTCGGCGTGGAACTGCCGGAGGACGTGGCCTTCTTCGTCGGGCGGCGTATCCGCTCCAATATTCGCGAACTCGAAGGTGCGCTCAGACGACTGGTGGCCAATGCGCACTTCACAGGCAAGCCGATCACGCTGGAGTTCGCCAAGCAGGCGCTGCGTGATGTGCTCGTTGCGCAGGATCGACAGGTCAGTCTGGAGAACATCCAGCGCACGGTCGCCGACTACTACAAATTGCGTACATCGGATCTGCTCTCGGCCAAGCGCAGTCGCTCGCTGGCGCGCCCGCGCCAACTGGCGATGGCGCTCGCCAAGGAACTGACCAAGCACAGCCTGCCCGAGATCGGTCAGGCCTTCGGCGGACGGGACCACACCACGGTTCTGCATGCCACCCGCAAGATCAAGAGCCTGCGTGAGAGCGATGTGACGATCGAGGAAGACTACCGGAATCTACTGAGAATGCTGACGCTGTAGAGCGCTTCAGCCGACCAAATTCGACGCACTCTCCCTAATATTCAATGGCTAGCCTACCAAGCTAGCGCTATCCATCTCCGCGAGATCATGGAGCCACCGATGGAATTCGTTACCAACCGAGAAATCGTCCTGCCCGCGCTCAACAAGGTGGTCGGCGTCGTCGAGCGCCGTCAGACCCTGCCGATCCTGGGTAATCTGCTCGTCGTCGCCCGCGAGGGGCGCGTCACTCTCACCGGCACCGACCTGGAGGTCGAGGTCAAGACCAGCTTCGAGGCAGAGATCCAGCAGGAGGGTGAGACCACGATCCCGGCTCGCAAGCTGGTCGACATCTGCCGCAATCTGAGCGAGGGCGCCGAGATCCGTCTGCGCGTCAAGGACGAGCGCTGTGTCGTCACTGCGGGACGGGGACGTTTCACGCTCGGACTGCTGCCGGCGGCCGACTTTCCGACCATGGATCTGGAGGAGGGCGGTTTCGACTTCCAGATCCAGGAGAGCCGGCTCAAGCGGCTGCTCGACAAAACCGCCTTCGCCATGGCGCAACAGGACGTTCGCTACTATCTGAACGGCCTGCTGCTGGAGCTGCACGCCACCGTCCTGATCGCGGTGGCCACCGATGGACATCGGCTGGCCAAGTTCGTCACTCCGCTCGACTTGACCCTGGACACCGAGCGTCAGGTGATCGTGCCCAACAAGACGGTCATGGAACTGAAGCGTCAGTTGGGCAGCTCGGACGATCCGATCTCGATCCGTCTGGGCGAGCGTAGTCTGCGCGTGGTGGTCGGGGCCATGACCTTGACCTCCAAGCTGGTTGATGGCCGCTATCCCGAATACGAGCGCGTGATTCCGGGCCATAGCGGGCGCACGGCCACGGTCGAGAAGGATGCGCTGAAGCGCGCGCTCTCGCGCACCTCGATCCTATCGAACGAAAAGTATCGCGGTGTGCGTCTGAGCTTCGATCCGGGCACGCTCAAGCTGCTGGCGCACAATCCCGAGCAGGAGGAGGCTGAGGAAGAGATCGAGATGGAGTATGACGGCGAGTCGATCTCCATCGGCTTCAACGTCGCCTATCTGATGGACGTGCTCGGTGTGGTCGACGAGAGCTCGGTGATCATCCATTTCCAGGATGCCAACGGCAGCTCGATCTGGCGCGGCGTGGGCAGCGAGAGCGAGACCTTCGTCGTCATGCCGATGCGACTGTGATGCGTCTTCGTGCGCCGACTCGAACGTCCCGATCCACGCGATCTATAAGGCATGTTCCACGTGGAACACTCAGACGCCGTTTCAGAGTCTCCCGGTCCGGCGTTTCACGGATCACGCTCGATGTTCCACGTGGAACATTCGGGCGTGGATCCTGAACCTGGACTGCATTCACTTCGCATCGAGTCGCTACGCAACATCCGACGGCTCGATCTCGCCCTCGATACTCGGACGCTGCTGCTGACGGGGGCCAATGGCGCCGGCAAGACCAGTGTTCTGGAAGCCATCTATCTGCTGGCGCGCGGCCGGACCTTTCGTGGAACCAAGGCCGGACCGCTCACTACTCAGGGCGAGTCATATACCCGCATCGAGGGTGTCTATCAACCATCCAACCATGACGCGGTGCGCCTCCGCTATGTCAAGGAAGGCGCCACGGCTTCACGTGACATCCATCCGCCGCTGTGGCCGGAGACCGGCGGCGCGGATTGGCGCTCACCCTTGCAGGTCAAGCTGGTCGGCGAGAACGCCCAAACCCTGCTCGACGGCGAGCCGAGTCTGAGACGTCGTTTCCTGGATTGGAATGTGTTCCACGTGGAACATCGTTTCGCTCAGATCCACAAGGATTTCACGCGCGTTCTGATGCAGCGCAATGCGGCCATTCGGTCGGGCCGCGGTCAGCATGGGCTATGGGATCGCAGTTTCATTGCACTGGCCGAATCCATGGATCGCCGGCGTGCCGCGTTCCACGCCGAATGGCGTGCGTGCTTTCTGGATCTGCGTGATGACTACCCGTTTTTGCAGGGCGTCGATCTGCGCTATCGACGCGGTTGGCCGGATGGTCGGGAGCTGGGCGAGACCCTGGCGTCACTGGCGGATCAGGAGCCGGCACGCGGCTATACCCTGGCCGGTCCGTCACGCGCCGACTTTCGTGTCGAGCCGGGGGAGGGGAGACGCGGCTTTTCGCGCGGACAGGCCAAGATCGTGGTCGCGCTGCTGCAACTGGCGGCTGAGTGCGTCCATCGTGCGCATGGGCGAGAGCCTGTGATCTGGCTGCTCGATGATCTCGAAGCCGAGCTGGATCGCACCATGGCCGAGCGGTTGTGGAACGCCTTTGGTTCCACGGGGAATCAGATCATCGCGACGCGCGTGGCGACCGATGGCGATCCGGGGATCTTTGCCGATACGGAGTCGCTGGCGATGTTCCACGTGGAACATTCCGAGTGAAACATCGGCTCAGGAACGCTCAACCGACCTGGATGCGGTTTCCATACCCGGTCATTTCCAGATAGCCGCGTCCGATCTCGCGCTCGTCCTCGAACAGACGCATCGCACCTTCCCAATAGATGGTTCCAGTCGAGCGACGGCTGTCGAGTTCCTGGTCGTCCATCAGCGGCTGGAGGCGGTAGCGGCGCTCACCGATACGCAGATCCCATTCGATCGGGTATTCGATCCCGGTGCGTGGCGATTGCCGGCGTCGAATCGGGAACCACTCGACCTGCTCGGGTCCGAGCGACTGGGTACGACCATCGGAGAAGCGCCGGGTGGCACTGGCCCAAAGCGCCGTACCGTCGGGACGGCGCATCCGAAAGGCCATGAGGGCGCCGCCATCGTCCAGGTTCAGGCCGACCCAATCCCAACCGTCGGCGCCTTCCGGACTGTAGGCGCTCGACCATTCGTGATCCATCCAGGCGCGCCCGCTCACCGCCTGTCGGCGACCATCGAGCGTCACCTGGCCGTCGACCTGCAACTGCGGTCGGCTGTAATAGTAGCTGGCATGATGCGGGTCGGGCGCCTTGCGGCTGAAGCCCTGGTCGCCGTTGAGCATGGGCGGCCCGGTGAAGACGAGTCGGAGGTCATAGGCGAAGTCCTCCGCGTTCACGCGGGTGACATAGTGGTCATCCATCTGCTCGAACGACCAGTCATCGAGCCGGACATGCGCCCGATCCGCGGCGTATCCGGCACGCTCGAAACCCGTGCGGGCAGCGCGTTGATCGTGACGCAAGCGACCCAACCGAGGGTCGGCGATGGCCGCATGGGCCAGCAGCAACTGGCGTGGAGCGAAGGCGCTCGGGTTGTCCTCGCCGATTCCGGTGCGCACGCGAAAGAAGGTGATCTGAAAGCCGAACGGATCGCCGTCAGCCCCCTTGAGCCAACCGGTCACATACCACCATTCGGTGCGGAATCCCGGGTGAGCACCCTCGTCGTCCGGGAAGCGGAGGACGCGACCGGGGAGCACGGCGTCGAAGGCGACATCCGGGCCGGCAGATCCAGCGTCCTGCGCGGTCGCCGCCAGGATTCGAGTCAGAGGCAAGCCGGCGAGCGCCAGCAGACAGGTACGTCGATGCATCACCAATCCTCACGCACGGCCAGCACGGCATCCTGACGCATCGCCTGTCGACCCGCGAGCACGGCGGCCAGACTGGCCAGGCCGGCGAGCGTGCCGGCAAACACCAGGAGCGACAGCCAGGGGACGCTCAGGTCCATGCTCCAGTGAAAACTCTGACGATTCACGACCTCGATCAGAATCCAGGCGATGGCGCCGCCGACCGTCAATCCGCCGAGTATCCCGATACCGGCCGCCAGACTGCCTTCGAGGGCGAGCAGGCCGCCGATCCGGCCGCGCGTCAGTCCGAGATGGCGCAGCAGACCGAACTCCCGGCGTCGCGCGGCCGCGAGCGCGGCGAAGCTGGCCGCCACACCGGCCAAACCGATGATGACGGCCGCAGCCTCCAGCACATAGGTCACGGCGAAGGTACGGTCGAAGATCCGCAGACTGATGGCGCGAATCTCACCTGGTGCCGTGACCTCCAGTGCTCCCGAACCGCCCGTTGCCTTGAGCGCTTCGGCCACGCTGAACGCATCGGCACCCGGCACCAGCCGGATGGCGGCGTCCTGCACCGAACGATCACCGGTCAAACGCCGGTAGTCGGCGAGATCCAGCATGAGACTGCCGGTCTGGCGTGCATAGTCGCGCCAGATCCCGGCGACCCGGACGGGCACCTCGGATCCGGCCAGCGGCAGCTGAACTCGATCACCCGGACGCCAGCCCTGGAGGTCGTGCAGCGCCTCGGAGATCCAGATCGCCGTCTCGCCATCGGGCACCGCGTGGGCCGAGCCGACCAGCGGGAGTTCGCGTCCATCGGGCGACACTGGCCGGGCCAGCAGGGCGACCGGCGGTTGTCCGGGGACCGGTCGCAGGCTGTCATGGAGGGTGAACTCGACGCGGGCCACACCGGGCACGTCCGCGAGTCGCGCCTGTAGCGCCTCGTCCAGGACACCGCCGCTCTGAGCCCGTCCGGCGCGCAGATAGAGATCGGCCGGCAGGATCTGGCCGAGCCAGACATCGACCGAGTCGCGCAGTGAGTTGACCATGATCGCCATGGCGACCACCAGGGCTACGCCGGCAAGGACGCCGGTGGCGGCGACCGCGCCCATCCCCGGAGCCGCGCGTAGCCGGGCGGCCGCCAGCCGTACAGGGATCGGTCCCCACAGCGGCAGGATTTGAGCGCATCCGGAGGCGAGCATGGGTAGCCACAGGATGCTTCCAGCCAGCAGGCCGAAGATGGCCAGATAGCCGCCGAGCGGTAGATCCAGGATCGGCGGCAGGGCGCAGAGCGGCAGACTCATGAGCATCAGGGCGAGTCCGAGTCTGGGGTGCCCGCGCCGCTGCGACAGGGCCGAATCGTCGCTCGCCTTGAGCGCCTGAGCCGGTGCAATGTCGGCCGCGTCGCGCGCCGGGAGCCAGGCCCCGGCCACACCGGCCCCGACACCGAGCAACACGTACAACCCACTGGCCCAGGGATCGAACCTCAGGGTCGGCGATAGTCCGGCGAAGAATCCGGCGCCCAGATCCCCACCGAGGAGTTCGAGCAGACCAAAGGCGAGACCATGCCCCAGCGCCACACCGACCAAGGCCCCCAGAAGTCCCACGAGCGCCCCTTCAGCCAGCAGCCAGACGAAGAGCTGGCGGCGAGCCAGTCCGATCGCGCGCAGGAACGCCAGCTCGGTATGCCGTCGCACGACCGACAGCGCCTGCGCCGAGAAGACCAGGAAGGCGCCGGTGATCAACGCCATGGCGGCCAGCAATGTGAGATTGACCCGGTAGGCACGCGAGAGATTCGACGCCTGACCTTCGGCCGCTTGTGGAACCTCCAGCCACACACCCGCCGGCAGTAGCGGCTCCAGCGCGGCGCGGGCCTCCGGGACGTCGAGTCCCTCGACCAACTTCAGGTCGATGCGCGTCAATCGCCCGATCCGGCCGAAATGCTTTTGAACCGCCGCGATGTCCATGACGGCGAGCCGGCGATCCTCGGCGGCCCCCGGCAGATCACCGGCCACCCGCAGCTCCAGCGGCTGAGAGCCGGCATAGACGCTCAGCCGGTCGCCGGGGCGGACAGCCAGGGCCGTCTGAGCGGCGGCACTGAGAAAGAGGCTGTCTTCGGCAAGGGCTGTGAGGCGTGATTCACGCTCGGCTCGACCCTCGATCTCCACCGGACGCGCCAGGAGCGCGGGCGTGACGGCGCCGACCGCGAACGGATCCAGACCCAGGATGTTGAGCGTATCCGTACTGCCGATGCGCTCGGTCCGGACCTCCAGCACGGGACTGGCCCGCGCGACCTCGGGGCGTGCCGCCAGTCGCCCATAAAGCGCCTCGTCGAAGCCGGTACGAGGACCGACGACCTGGAGGTCGGCGGCGCCGGCCAGGGTGCGCAGACCGCGACCGAACTCGGCGAGTGCGGCCTGATTGACCGCCTGCACCGCCATCCCGAGCGCGACCCCCAGCACGATGGCGGCAAAGGACAGGAGTGTCGCCGCGCGACGCCGCCCCAGTGAGCCGAGAAAAACCCAAGCCAGCCTCATCCGTGCAGTCCCTCTGGCGTGAGCTGCAACACGCGATCGGCGCTCTTGGCCGCCTCCGGTGAGTGCGTGACCAGGATGCCCATCGCCCCTGAGTCCCGAATACGCTCGCCCAGCAACTTCAGCACGCGGGCGGCATTGGTCGGGTCCAGGTTGCCCGTGGGTTCGTCGGCCAGGACCAGGCGCGGCTGGTGCACCAGAGCCCGGGCGATGGCGACGCGCTGCATCTCGCCCCCGGACAGCTCGCGCGGCCGGCTCTCGGCACGGTCGCCCAATCCCACGGCATCGAGTAGATGCTCGGCCTGACGATCCGCCCGCCGGCCGCTCTGCCCCTTGAGCCAGAGCGGCAGCGCCACGTTCTGGCGCAGCGTGAGATGCGGCAGGATATGGAACGCCTGGAAGACGAAGCCGAGCTTGTCGCGCCTCAGTCGCGTCAAGGCGTCCTCGCCGAGCGTCGCATAGTCCTCGCCGTCGAGCGCCAGACGGCCGCGATCAGGCCGATCCAGACCGGCAATCAGATTCAGCAGCGTGGACTTGCCGACACCGGACTCGCCGGTGATGGCGACATACTCGCCGGGTTCCAGGCGCAGTGAAATGGCCTGAAGGACCGGGCGGCCATTGAACCGGCGGTAAAGGTCGGAGATTTCGAGCATGGAGACTGGGAACCGAGGCGGCTGAAGGGCGTTGGGCCGGGACGTCCTATAGGGTGGTGTCACGATGGGACGACCGCAAGTGTCAGATCCCGTGTGATCATATACCAAGAAGGAGCTATCCTTTGTTCTATGCCAGGGATGTAATCAAGCCGCTGATTGCAGAGGTCCGCCCGTCGATTGAGTCGCCCAGCACGGAATCTCAGGTGTCCATCGCCTCGCGGCCGAGACTGACCGGATCCTGATGGATGAGGATGTGGGAGTCCGGATAACGCTCCCGGATCCGAGCCTCGACCGCGAGCGTGATCTGATGGGCCTGACGCAGTGGCAGCGCGTCGTCGAGTTCGAGATGCAACTGGATGATCAGCGACTGGCCGGACTGGCGCGTGCGCAGTCCATGCGCACCGCGTACCTCAGGTATGGCGCGCGCCAGCTCCAGGATCTGCCAGCGTGCTTCATCGGGCAGTTCGCGATCCATCAGCATCTCGATGGCGTCGCGTCCGATCCGCGTGGCGCTCCACAGGATATAGAGGCCGATGGCCAGCCCCAGGATCGGATCGATCCAAGACCAGCCGAGACCGGCCAGCCCGAGCGCGACCAGCGTGGCGGAGTTGGTGGCTAGGTCGGTTGCATAGTGCAGGGCATCGGCGCGAATCGCAGGCGATCCGGTGCGGCGAATGACATGGCGCTGGAGCGCGAGCAACGCCAGCGTGACCAGGATGGCGAAGGCGATCACGCCCAGACCGATACCGATCTCGGTCAGCGGACGTGGGTTCAGGAAGCGGTCGACGGCCTGCAGGCCGAGAAACAGCGCCGAACCGGCGATGAAGGCCGACTGCCCGAGCGCGGCCAGGGCCTGCGCCTTGCCATGCCCGAAACGATGCTCGGCATCCGGTGGCCGCAACGACCAGCGCACGGCGAGCAGCGTCAGCAGGGAGGCCATGGCATCCATCGCCGAATCCATCAAGGAGGCCAGGACCGTGATGGACCCGGTCATCCCCCAGGCAACGACCTTGACCAGGATCAGCAGGCCGGCGGTGCTCACCGAGGCCCAGGTCGCCAGCCGCAGCAGTCGGGCGGTTTCAGCCGACGTCGTCGGCGCGCGTGGTTCGATGGACATGCTCAATCCTTCCAGCGCCCGAAGCCGGGGATCTCGACCTGACGCTCATCGAAGATCCCGGCATCGGCGCCGATGTGACAACGGTTGCACTGACTGAAACTGCCGACCTCCGGATTGTCCGTAACCAGACGCGCCGGGATCCGATGATGCTTGCGGATGAAATAGGGCGTTTCGGTGATGCGCGGCAGACCGGCGTCGGAGCCGGACGCACCGGGCACGGCGAAGGCCCGTTCGCGGACGCGCGCCGATCGGTCGGCGGCGTTGGCCGTCAGATAGGTTCGCAACTCGGCGACCAGGTCATCCGGCAACGAGGCGTCATCCCCATAGTGATCGGCGAGCGACTCGGGCGCCAGGATCCGGTTCCAGGACGCCGCCGGCAGGACTCCGGGCGGATAGGCCAGATGGCAGGAACCGCACTCCTGGAGATAGGCCGGCTGAGTGGCTGGAGCGATGTTCGGAAACATCCGCAGCCAACGGCGCCAATCCCGAGTCTCGTCGCCCGTGGCCGCCAGGGCGGCGCCGGTCGCGACGAGCAACAGACCCATCAGCGCAAATCGGGCGATGGAAGGGCGTTGAAGCATGGTAGCGGCTCTCCAGGTCTAATGTGTCGCGAAACGCTCATTCGATCTCTTTCCGCTTGTAGCCGCTGATCATGGCGCCGATCAGGTTTTCGTGATGCAGCAGGCTGGAGACCAGCACCCCGGCCACGTGGATCAGGATCAGACCGAGCGTGAGATTGGCGAGCACCTCATGGGTCTCTTCCAGGACATCGCCCCAGAACGCCGGCAGACCGCGCATCACATCAGCCAGCGGACCGGCGAATTCCTCCGCGCCATAGAGCGCCAGACCGCTGATCCCGGTCGCGGCGACACTGATCAGGAGCAGCAGGATCATGGCCCCGCCCGCCGGATTGTGCCCCAGATAACGCGGTGCGCGCAGACTCACGACATCGCGCAGATAGGCCAGCACCGCGCCCGGACCGCGCACGAAGTCGCTGAAGCGCGCATAGCGCGTGCCGATCAGACCCCACACCAGACGCACGGCGACGAGGGTGAGCACCAGATAACCGGCCCAGACATGGACGCCGAGCAAATCGTCCTCGACGATGAAGGCGGTGGCGAATCCGGCCACCAGTGACCAATGGAAGACGCGCACCAGCGGATCCCAGACGCGAATGCGTTCGGATGTCTTCGGTTCGGAGTGATTGGGCGGGGTGGTGTCGGTCGGATAGGCGTTCGGCATGGCTGAGTTCTCCGTACAGGATGTCATGGTCGGTTCGTCGGTTCGGGCGTGTCGAGGCCCTGGAGCGGCAGATTAACCACGGGCACCTGACCGAAAGCCGGCAACCGCTGTCAGCCTTTTGTCAGGCAGTCCTCCGTAAGCTGTCGGCACAGCCTGACCCAGCCGGCGGGAACCCCGACCGGCGCCGGGCTGACCGATCACGAACGGAGAACCGACCGATGAAACGACACCTCACCACTGTACTGCCCAGCATCCTGTTGGGCGCAGGCACCTTGATTCTGCCGGCCACGCTCTGGGCCGCCGATCCGGCCGCCGGAGCCGCCGGCTGGACCAAGGAATATCCGCAGGCGGACGGATCCGCACCGCGCAGTTGCGTGACCTGTCATGGTCGCGACCTGACCCGGCCCGGGCGTCAGGCCAACACCGGCAAGGTCATCGAACCCATGGCACCCTCGGTCAATCCGCAGCGCCTCACCGATCCGGCCAAGATCGAGAAATGGCTGACCCGCAACTGCCGCTGGACCCTGGGCCGCGAGTGCACCGCCGATGAAAAGGCCGATTTCATCGCCTATATCAAGACTCAATGAGCCGGAGAATCGACACATGCGCCCGTTTCCATACAAATCCGTCCTGACACTCCTGCTCACCGGCACGCTGGCCATGGGCACGGTCCATCTGGCGTTCGCCGACGATGACGACGATGATGACGACGACGAGCGCGGCCGCGAAAGAAGCGGCTTGTTCGAGTCGCGTCAGACACCGGCGCCGGTCGTCAACGCCACCTACAGTCAGGAGTGCGGATCCTGCCACATGGCCTATCAGCCGGGTCTGCTCCCGCCGCAGGCCTGGGCGCAGATCATGACACCGGAGGCGCTGGCCAATCATTACGGTGACGATGCCAGTCTGTCCGAGGAACTGCGTACCGAGATCAGCACCTTCCTGGGCGCCGACGCCTCCGATGTGTCGTTGCAGATGGTCCCGAGCGGCGCCGGCAACGCGGGCGGAGCCTCCGCTCTGCCACGCATCACCGACAGCGTCGACTTCAAGCGTGAGCACGACGAGATCCCGGCCCGTCTGGTGACGGGCAACCCCGAGGTCGGCAGTTTCAGCCAGTGCAATGCCTGTCATCGCAAGGCCGCCGAAGGCAATTACGACGAACGCTGGATCGACATTCCGGGTCATGGCCCCTGGAAGGACTGAGCGCTGGAGCGGTTGCCGTGTGTTCCGGACATCGTGCGAATCCACGCTTCCCGATGTCCGCGGACGTGCGGCAATCGCGCGCATTCCCCGAGTCGATGGGGTCTGCAACTGACGATTCGCTGACGAGATCGGCCAGGGTTCGGTCAGTGCCTGTCCGTTAAGCCGGACCCAAGTCGCCACGATACCGTGGTCGACATCACCAGCCGGAGGAAAGAACCATGACGCCGACACATTCGATCCTTGACCAAGTCAAACCCCAACCGTATCCGGCCATGTTTCGGCGCGCGGCCCGTCCGAGTGCCGCCGGACGTCGGCCATACCACGGCCTGGCGGTCCATCGATCCACGCCGACCGAACGAAGCCGCCCTGAAATCATCGAACCCGTGCTCAGTATCGAGGAAGCGATCCGCCGCTTTACCGAAGAGCAGCCGGCGCAGCTCTATCGCGGCGGAGCCTGACGATGGCATCTTCATCGATGCGATCCGTCATCCTCATCGGCCTGCTGAGCCTTATTCCGCTTCAGGCCGGCGCCGATGATGGGGTGGACGACGGCAGGGCCGAATGGTATGAGCAGCCGCACAGGCACGATCATGAACTCGCGCGCGAGGCGCGTCTGCGCGGCGAGATCCGACCGATCGCCGGGATACTGCGTCAGGTCGGCGAGCAGGTGCCCGGCGAGGTGATCGGGATCGAACTCGAGCGCGGGAAGCGCGCCGGCCGGCCGGTCTGGATCTACGAGATCAAGATCCTGAGCCCCGACGGGCGTCGGCAGGAGGTCGAGGTCGACGCCGGTGACGGACGAATCCTGCAACTGGAGGAGGACGACTGATGCGCCTGCTGTTGGTTGAAGACGACGACCGGGTCGCCGAGACGGTGACGGCCGGTCTGACGGCCGCCGGTTTCCTGGTCGAGCGCGCCCGCGACGGGCGCGAGGCCTGGTTCATGGGCGACACCGAACCCTATGCCGCCGCCATCCTGGATCTCGGGCTACCGGGACTCGATGGGCTGTCGGTCCTGCGCCAGTGGCGCGCCGCCGGTCAGCGGCTGCCGGTGCTGATCCTGAGCGCGCGCGGCGACTGGACCGAGCGCGTCGAGGGCATCGAGGCCGGCGCCGACGACTATCTGCCCAAGCCCTTCCGGTTCGAGGAACTGCTCGCGCGCGTGCGGGCGCTGATCCGCCGCGCCGCCGGTCAGCCGGCACCCGTCCTCGTCCACGGACCCTTCCGACTCGACACCCGACGCCGGACCCTGAGCCGCGACGGGCTACCCATCCATCTCTCGCCCCAGGAATACCGTCTGGTCAGCTATCTGATGCAGCAGGCCGGGCGCGTCGTCTCGCAACAGGAGCTGACCGAGCAGCTCTATGCCCAGGACTTCGAGCGCGACTCCAACTCGGTCGAAGTGCTGGTCGGGCGGGTGCGGCGCAAGCTGGGGGCCGATCTGATCCGGACCCGGCGCGGATTCGGCTATCTGATCGAGGCGGACGACGCCTCGCACGCCCCATGATCCACGACTTCGGATTCGGAGCCGGCGCCGCATGAGACGCCGATCGCTGCGGGCGCGACTCTGGCTCGGCGCCCTGATCTCGATCACGCCGGCCCTGCTGATCGCCTGGCTCGGGCTGGCGAATCTCTTCGAACGCCATGTCGAGCGTCACCTCGGCGCTGAATTGGAGGTGCGGCTCAATCAGCTCGCCGCCGCCGTCGAGATCGCCCCCGACGGCTCGATCCGTCTGACCCAGGAACCCCAGTCTCCCGCTTTCGCTCAACCCCTGAGCGGCCATTACTGGCAGATCGACCGTCCCGATCAGGCCGGTGTCCTGCGTTCGCGTTCGCTCTGGGACGAGGTGCTGATCCTGCCGGACGACGACCTCGCTCCCGGCGTGATCCATGCCCATCGTTTGCCGGGACCGGCCGGACAGTCGCTCCTGGTGCGCGAGCGGCGCATCCGGGTCGCGGCGGACCCCGAGCCGGTCGAGCTGCGGCTGATCCTGGCCCAGGATCGCGTCGAGCTGATCGCCGCGCGCGCCAATTTCGCCGCCGACATGCGCCCCTATCTGGGACTGATCGCCTTCCTGCTCACGCTCGCCACCCTGGTTCAGATCCAGACCGGACTGGCTCCCCTGGAGGCACTGCGTCGCGAGGTCGGCGCCATCCGAGCCGGTCGTGCCTCACGGCTGGTCGCGAGCGGCGCCGATGAGGTCCGGCCGCTGGTCGCCGAACTCAACGCCCTGCTGGAGGCCCGCGAACGCTCCGTCGAGCGGGCGCGTGCCTGGACCGCCGATCTCGCCCACGGACTCAAGACCCCGCTCAGCGTGCTGGCCGCTGATGCCGAGCGTCTGCGCCGGGCCGGTCATCCGGATCTGGCCGAGGACTTGGACCAACTGGCCCTGACCATGCGTCGGCGCGTCGAGCGCGAGCTGATCCGCGCGCGCGTGCGCTCCGGCCATCCGCCGCATGCCGCGCGCACCGAGGTCGTCGAGAATCTCGCACGCCTGCGGCGCACCCTGGAGCGCACCCCCGAAGGCGAACGGATCGACTGGCGAATCACGGCTCCCGAGCGGGTCACCGTGGCGCTGATGGCGGACGATCTGCTCGAATTGCTCGGCAATCTGCTGGAGAATGCGGCCAAGTGGGCGCGCGAACGGGTCGAGATCCGGGTGTCGACGTCACCGGAAGTCGAGGGACAGGTCGAGATCCGGATCGCCGATGACGGCCCAGGCGTCCCGCCCGCGCACTGGCCGCGACTCGGCGAGCGTGGTCTACGGCTCGACGAGCGTCGGGCCGGCACTGGGCTGGGACTGGCGATCGTGCGCGATGTGGTCGAAGCCTATGGCGGCACGCTCGGCTTCGGGCGCGCCGAGTTGGGTGGACTGCTGGTATGGGTCAGGCTGCCGGGGATGGTATCCGCCTGAACCCGGTCCGCCGCTCTCCGGTGATCGAGGTACGGGTCGGCCCGCACCCGCGTTGTGCATTGACCGCCGATTCGACACCCGCTACCCTCAAGTCCGGCATCCTGTCTCATTTGCTGCCGGCGATCGTCGGGGCGCGGCGGTTGATGCTGCCGGTCGGCGATACCGCCACCGAGATCGGCGAGGTGGTGCAACGGGCGCTCAAAGGTCAGTTCAAGGCGCGGGTCACGCAGCGCACCACGGCGCTGCAAGTGCTCTATATCCTGATGTTGGGCACACCCAGATGCGCCGTCGCGCACCGCGAGTCTGGCCCAGAGCGCGCATTCATCGGCAGGCGCCGGAGGAACGTGACTGAAAGGCCCATGATGGCTTCAAGCGAACTCACTCGAAGGATCCCGACATGATCACCGGCCACATCAAGAGCCGGATCGACCAGATCTGGAACGCCTTCTGGTCCGGCGGCATCTCCAACCCGCTCGAGGTGATCGAGCAGATCACGTATCTGCTCTTCCTCCGCCGGCTGGACGACCTGCACACGCTGGAGGAGAACAAGTCCGCCCGGCTCGGGCGGCCGATGGAGCGCCGGGTGTTCCCCGAGGGCAACGACGGCATCGGCAAGGACGGGGGCCGCCCCTACGACGACCTGCGCTGGTCGCGCTTCAAGCACTTCGCCCCGGTCGACATGTATGCCGTGATCGGCGAGCACGTCTTCCCGTTCCTGCGCAACGAGCTGGCCCGCCAGCACGGCGGCGACGACTCCACCTACGCGCACCACATGAAGGACGCGCGCTTCACCATCCCCACGCCGGCGCTGCTGGCGAAGGTGGTGGACCTGCTCGACGCGGTGCCGATGGAGGACCGCGACACCAAGGGCGACCTCTACGAGTACATGCTCGGCAAGATCGCCGGCGCCGGGCAGAACGGCCAGTTCCGCACCCCGCGCCACATCATCCGGCTGATGGTGGAGCTGACCGCGCCGCAGCCCACCGACGTGATCTGCGATCCGGCCTGCGGCACCGCGGGCTTCCTCGTCGCCGCCGGCGAACATCTGCGCGAGCGCCACCCGAACCTCCTGCACGACGCGAGGCTGCGCGAGCACTTCCACCACCGCATGTTCCACGGCTTCGACTTCGACCACACCATGCTGCGCATCGGCAGCATGAACATGCTGCTGCACGGCGTGGAGAACCCCGACATCCGCTACCGCGACTCCTTGGCGCAGGACCACGCGGGCGAGGAGGAGAAGTACACGCTGGTGCTGGCCAATCCGCCCTTCGCCGGCAGCCTGGACTACGAGAACACCGCCAAGGACCTGCTGCAGATCGTCAAGACCAAGAAGACCGAGCTGCTGTTCCTGGCGCTCTTCCTGCGCCTGCTCAAAGCCGGCGGCCGCGCCGCGGTGATCGTGCCCGACGGCGTACTGTTCGGCAGCAGCACCGCGCACAAGCAACTGCGCCGCATGCTGGTGGAAGAGCACAAGCTCGACGCCGTGGTCAAGCTGCCCGGCGGCGTGTTCCGGCCCTACGCGGGCGTGTCCACCGCGATCCTGCTCTTCACCAAGACGAATTCCGGCGGCACCGACCAGGTGTGGTTCTACGAGGTCGCGGCCGACGGCTGGAGCCTGGACGACAAGCGCACGCCGCTGCTGCCGGAGGACAAGCTCGGCCCGGTGCCGCGCGCACCGCTGAGCGAGGACGAACACGCTAAGAACAACCTGCCCGACCTGCTGGCGCGCTGGGCGCAGCGCTCAGGCGCCGAGCGCGAACGCCCGCGCACCGCGCAGAGCTTCTGCGTGCCCAAGGCCGACATCGCCGCGCAGGGCTACGACCTCTCGCTCAACCGCTACAAGGAGGTGGTGCACGAGGCGGTGGAGCACCGCGCGCCGAAGGAGATCCTGGCGGAGCTGGCGAAGCTGGAGGAGGAGATCCAGCGGGGGATGAAGGAGTTGGAGGGGATGCTCAAGTGATCTCCCGTAGTTCCTTGACCGACACCTACCCGAAGAAGCAGTTGGGCGATGTGGTCGAGTTCCTCGACAGCATGCGTCGCCCAGTCACCGAGTCAGACCGGCGCGCCGGAGAGTACCCGTACTACGGCGCAAATGGTCTGCAGGGGACCATCGACGACTTCATCTTTGACGAGCCGCTGTTGCTACTTGCGGAAGATGGTGGGCACTTTGGCTCGCCTGACAGAGGCATTGCCTACCGCGTCTCTGGCAAGACGTGGGTGAATAACCATGCGCATGTGCTGCGCCCGAAGGCGTGCGTCGATTTGGGGTTTCTATGTCGTGTTCTTGAGAACTACGACGTCACGCCTTGGGTCACCGGAACAACGCGCGGGAAGCTTACTCAGGCCGGGGCCGCGCAGATCGTAGTTCCGCTCCCTCCCCTCCCCGAGCAGCGGCGGATTGCGGAGATCCTGGACAAGGCGGACGCGCTGCGGGCCAAGCGCCGCGCCGCCCTCGCCCAGCTCGACACCCTCACCCAATCCATCTTCCTCGACATGTTCGGCGACCCCGCCACGAATCCGAAGGGGTGGCCCAAGAAACCATTCGGAGAGGTGTGCGAGACCAGGCTTGGCAAGATGCTCGATCAGAAGCAGCAGACGGGCCAGAATCGCCGGCCTTATCTTCGCAATGCGAACGTGCAGTGGTTCCGGTTCGACATCACCAACCTTCTGGAAATGGACTTTGACGAGGACGAGCGGCGGATTCTGAGGCTGCAGCCTGGTGACTTACTGATCTGCGAAGGCGGTGAGCCAGGACGCGCAGCTGTCTGGCAAGGCGAAATTGAAGAATGCTATTTCCAGAAAGCCCTGCATCGGGCTCGCCCTGATCGACGACTGGCAGCCCCTGACTATCTCGCATGGCTTCTTTGGTTTCTTGTCAAGCGTGGCGGCCTAAGTGGAGTGACATCGGCGACGATCGCCCATTTGACTGGCGAGAAGCTCGCCGTTCTTCCAACGATGCTTCCGCCTGTCGACCTTCAGCGTCTCTTTGTTTGCCGCGTCGCGGGCATCAAAACACTGGCGACAAACCAGCGTGCATCGCTGCACCAACTCGACGCCCTGTTCGCCTCCCTCCAGCACCGCGCCTTCCGGGGAGAGCTGTAGCCATGCGTGGCGAGTTCATCGGCGTGTACTCCAAGCCGGGTGCCGGAGCCGGTGGCAGAGGTTAGGCCAATCAACCTTGCAATTGCGGAGCGCCGCTCCATAATTGCAAGGATGATCCCCCGCCGCCTGCTGCCGACGCTCACCGCCGCCCTGGCCGAAGCGCCAGCCGTGGCGCTGCTCGGGCCGCGCCAGGTGGGCAAGACCACGCTCGCGCTGGAAGTGGCCCGGGCCCGGCCCTCGGTCTATCTCGATCTCGAGTCCGAGGCCGACCGCGCCAGGCTCGCCGACCCCGAGGGCTATCTCGCGCAGCACGAGGACAAGCTGGTCGTCCTCGACGAGATCCAGCGCGCGCCGCAACTCTTTCAGAGCCTGCGCGGGCTCATCGACGCCGGCCGCCGCCGCGGGCGCGGCAGAGGACGCTTTCTGGTGCTGGGCTCGGCGTCGATCGACCTGCTCCGGCAGTCGGGCGAGTCGCTCGCCGGGCGCATCCGCTACCTGGAGCTGGCCCCGCTCGATGCCGGCGAAGCGGGCCGCGCGCGGCTCGACGCGCTGTGGCTGCGCGGCGGCTTTCCCGAGAGCCTGCTCGCCGGCTCCGATGCGGCCAGCCTGCGCTGGCGGGCCGACTTCATCCGCACCTACCTCGAACGCGACATTCCCCAACTCGGGCCGCGCATCCCGGCCGAGACCTTGCGCCGGCTCTGGACCATGCTCGCGCACCAGCAGGGCGGGCTGCTCAACGCCGCCGCACTGGCGCGCTCGCTGGCGGTGGACGGCAAGACGGTGGCGGCCTATCTCGACCTGCTGGTGGACCTGCTGCTGGTGCGCCGCCTCATGCCGTGGCACGGCAAAGTGCGCAAGCGGCTGGTGAAGTCGCCCAAGGTCTATGTGCGCGACAGCGGCCTCGTGCATGCCCTGCTCGGCATCACCGACGCCGAAGCGCTGCTCGCGCACCCGGTGGCGGGCGCGAGCTGGGAGGGCCTGGCGGTCGAGTCGCTGATCGCCGCCGCGCCGCTCGGCACCGAGGCCTTCTTCTTTCGCAGCGCCGCCGGCGCCGAGATCGACCTGCTGCTCAAGCTGCCCGGCCGCCGCCAGCCCTGGGCCATCGAGATCAAGCGCGGCACGGCGCCGAAGCTCGAACGCGGCTTCCACCTCGCCTGCGCGGACGTGCAGCCCGAACAGCGCCGCGTGGTGTACGGTGGCGACGAGCGCTTCCCGATCGGCGACGGCGTCCAGGCCGTGTCGCTGCCGGACCTGTGCGAGGAGCTCGGCGCCGCATGAGTCAGTTCACGTTCCTGCAGGCGGAGTGGGCCGCGGTGTACGAGTCCGCAGCGCGGGCCGAAGCCGCCGTGCACGCCGATCCACGCACCGCGTGCTTCTACGCGCGGCGCGCGCTCGAACTGGCGGTGAGCTGGGCCTACAAGCACGATGCTTCGCTGAAGCTGCCGTACCAGGACAACCTGTCGGCGCTGATCCACGAGCCGAGCTTCAAGCAAGCCGCCGGCGAGGCGGTGTTCAGCAAGGCGCGGATCATCAACACGCTGGGCAACCGCGCCGTGCACGGGCATCGGGCGATTCCACCCGACGACGCGGTGGTCGCGGTGCGCGAGCTGTTCCACGTGACGTACTGGCTTGCGCGCACCTACGGCCGTGCGGCGCGCCCGGCACCGGGCCTGACCTTCGACGCGGCCGCATTGCCGAAGGCGACACCGGTGCGCGGGCCGTCGGCCGAGCAGTTGCAACGTCTTGAAGCGTCCTTACGCGAGCGCGACGAGAAGCTCGCCGCCCTGCTGGCCGACAAGACCACGCTCGACGAGGAGCTGAAGCGCCTGCGCGCCGAGGTGGCGGCGGCCAAGCAGGCGGCAGCGGCGCAGCCGGACACCCACGACTACTCCGAGGCCGAGACCCGCGACTACTTCATCGACCTGCTGCTCAAGGAAGCCGGCTGGCCGCTCGATCAGCCGCGGGACCGCGAGTTCGAGGTCAGCGGCATGCCCAACCAGGAGGGCAAGGGCTTCGTCGATTACGTGCTCTGGGGCGACGACGGCAGGCCGCTCGGGCTGGTCGAAGCCAAGCGCACCCGGCGCGATGCGCGGGTCGGCCAGCAGCAGGCCAAGCTGTATGCGGACTGCCTCGAGCGCCGGTTCGGCCGGCGCCCGCTGATCTTCTACTCCAACGGCTACGAGCACTGGCTGTGGGACGACACGCGCTACCCGCCGCGCGCGGTGCAGGGTTTCTACAAGAAGGCGGAGCTGGAGCTCGCGATCCGGCGGCGCGGCACCCGCAAGCCGCCGGCGGCGGCCGAGATCGATTCCGCCATCGTCGAGCGCTACTACCAGACGCGCGGCATCCGGCGCATCGCCGAGGCCTTCGAGCGCGACCACGACCGCAAGGCGCTGCTGGTGATGGCCACCGGCGCCGGCAAGACGCGCACGGTCATCGCGCTCGTCGATCTGCTGATGCGCTGCAACTGGGTCAAGCGCGTGCTGTTCCTGGCAGACCGCGTGGCGCTGGTGAATCAGGCGGTCAATGCCTTCAAGCACTTTCTTCCCGATGCGTCGCCGGTGAACCTGGTCACCGAGAAGGACGCGGAGGGGCGGGTCTTCGTCTCCACCTATCCGACGATGATGGGGCTGATCGACGAGACACGCGACGGCCGGCGGCGCTTCGGGGTCGGTCACTTCGACCTGGTGGTCATCGATGAGGCGCACCGCTCGGTGTTCCAGAAGTACCGCGCGATCTTCGACTACTTCGACGCGCTGCTGGTCGGGCTCACGGCCACGCCCAAGGACGAGGTGGACCGCAACACCTACAGCCTGTTCGACCTGGAAAACGGCGTCCCGACCGACGCCTACGGACTCGACGAGGCGGTGCGCGACGGCTTCCTCGTGCCGCCGAAGGCCGTGTCGGTGCCGCTGAAGTTCCAGCGCGAAGGGATCAGGTACGACGAGCTGTCCGAAGAGGACAAGGACCAGTGGGACGCGCTGGACTGGGACGAGGATGGCAACGTACCCGATCGCGTGGAGGCGGAGGCGGTCAACAAATGGCTGTTCAACAAGGACACGGTGGACAAGGTCCTGGAACACGTCATGACGCGGGGCCTCAAGGTGGCCGGCGGCGACCGGCTCGGCAAGACCATCCTGTTCGCCAAGAATCAGCACCATGCCGAGTTCATCGCCGAGCGCTTCAATGCCAACTACCCGCACTACAAGGGCGAGTTCGCGCGGGTCATCACATTCAAGACCGAGTATGCGCAGAGCCTGATCGACAACTTCTCGGCCAAGGACAAGGCGCCGCACATTGCGATCTCGGTGGACATGCTCGACACCGGCATAGACATTCCCGAGGTCGTGAACCTGGTGTTCTTCAAGCTGGTGCGCTCGAAGACCAAGTTCTGGCAGATGCTGGGGCGCGGCACACGCCTGTGTCCGGATCTGTTCGGCCCCGGCAAGCACAAGGAGTACTTCTGCGTCTTCGACTACTGCCGGAACCTGGAGTACTTCAGCCGGAACATCCCGGCCACCGAGGGGGCGCTGGGCGAATCGCTGGGCAAGCGCCTGTTCGATGCCCGGCTGGAGCTGATCGGTGAGCTGGACAAGAGGCTCGCCGACGCCGACCGCCAGACGGCACGCGAGACAGGGGCGCCGCCGCATGGGCATCCGGAATCCGACCACGAGGTGCGGGCGCAGGTCGCCGCGTTGCTGCACAGGGAAGTGGCCGCGATGAACCTCGACAACTTCGTCGTGCGGCCCAAGCGGCGCATCGTCGAGCAGTACGCCAAGCCCGAGGCCTGGGCCGTGCTGTCACCTGAAGCGCTCTCGGATCTGTCGCACCAGGTCGCGGGCCTGCCCTCGGGACTCGACCCGGAGAACGAGGAGGCCAAGCGTTTCGACCTGCTGGTGCTGAACCTCCAGCTGGCGATGCTGCGGGCGGAGCCGGGCTTCGCTCGCCTGCGCGACCAGGTCAAGGAGCTCGCCGGCCTGCTGGAGGAGAAGTCGGCGATTCCGATGGTGCGCGAGCAGATGGCGCTGATCCGGGACGTGCAGACCGACGAATGGTGGCAGGACGTGACCGTCCCGATGCTCGAAGGCATGCGCCGGCGCCTGCGTGATCTGATCGAGTTCATCGAGAAGCGCAAGCGCAAGCCCATTTACACCGACTTCGAGGACGAGATGGGCGGCGAGACAGCGGTCGATCTGCCGGGTTTTGGCCACGGCACCGACTACGCGAGGTTCCGCGCCAAGGCGCAGGCCTTTCTCCGCTCACACCAGGACCACATGGCAATTCACAAGTTGCGGATGAACAAGGCGCTGACCGCTGCCGATCTCACCGAGCTTCAACGCATGCTTGCCGAGAGCGGCGTTGGCGGCGCGGAGGACATCCGGCGCGCCGCCGAGGAGTCCCACGGGCTCGGGCTCTTCGTGCGCTCGCTGGTCGGCCTCGATCGCCAAGCGGCGAAGGAAGCGTTGGCCGGTTTCCTCAACGGGAAGTCGTGGAGCGCCAATCAGATCGAGTTCATCAACCTGATCGTGAACCACCTCACCGAGCACGGCGTGATGGAAGCGGCGATGCTCTATGAGTCCCCATTCACGGACTTGACGCCGCACGGCCCGGATGGACTCTTCAGTTCGAGCCAGGTGGATGAGCTGGTCGGAATATTGAACGCCGTTCGGACCACGGCGATCGCGGCGTGACACTCACATCGGAACAAGGCTTCCAGTCATCGGGTGAGCGCCATGAAGGGGTGCCTATGGGGAAGCGGCCATGAAGGTGGCCGAAAAGATCCGCTCAGCGGTCGAGCAGTACAAATTCCGCATCGCCGGCGGCGAGCTGGAGAAAACGATCTCAGTCGGCGTGGCGCTGTTTCCCGAGGACAGTGAAACCTTCTGGCAGACGCTCAAA
Source organism: Allochromatium tepidum (assembly GCF_018409545.1). Classification (GTDB taxonomy): domain Bacteria; phylum Pseudomonadota; class Gammaproteobacteria; order Chromatiales; family Chromatiaceae; genus Thermochromatium; species Thermochromatium tepidum_A. The sequence continues at coordinate 22,647 of NZ_AP024563.1, forward strand.
TATGCCGATGTGGCTCCGTATCGGGCCAAGGACGAGGGACGAAACCGCGTGTTGCGCTTCGCGCCGGAGATGCGGCGGGACGAGAACGGCGGCTACTCTAGCCGTACCCCCTTGGTACCGGCTCGATAACACGGTAGAACCATGCACTGGCGCGCCATCATCCGGCTGTTCGGTCTGCTGTTGATGCTCTACAGCCTGAGCTTTCTGCCGTCGCTGGCCGTGGCGCTGCTGTATCAGGATGGGCAGTGGCCGGTGTTCCTGGAGTCACTCCTGACAACCCTGGGCGCGGGTCTGCTGCTGTGGCTGCCGAACTACCATCGTGAGAGCGAACTCTCGGTGCGCGACGGTTTTCTGATCGTGGCCTTGTTCTGGGCGCTGCTCGGGGTATTCGGTGCACTGCCCTTCATTCTCGGACTGCATCTGAACCTGACCGATGCGGTCTTCGAGTCGATCTCGGGCTTCACCACCACGGGCGCGACCGTCATCGACGGACTCGACCGCTTACCCAAGTCGATCCTCTACCATCGTCAGCAGATCCAGTGGCTCGGCGGCATGGGTGTGATCGTGCTGGCGGTGGCCATCCTGCCGCTGCTGGGCGTGGGCGGGATGCAGCTCTACCGGGCCGAGGCCTCGGGTGTGGCCAAGCACGAAAAACCGACACCGCGTATCGGCGAGACGGCGCGCGTGCTCTGGTCGCTGTATTTCGGTCTGACGGCGGCCTGTGCGCTGGCGTTCTGGCTGGCCGGGATGACGCTGTTCGATGCCGTCGGCCATGCCTTCGCGACCGTGGCCACCGGCGGCTTCTCGACCCATGACGCCAGTCTGGGCTATTACGATAGCCCGCTGATCGAGGCGATCGCCATCGTCTTCATGCTGGCCGGCGCCGTGAACTTCGCCATCCATTTCGTCGCCTGGCGCGATCTGGACGTCCGGGCCTATCTGCATGATCCGGAGACGCGCACCTTCGGGCTGATCGTCCTCGGCGGCTCGCTCTTCATCGCCGCCAGTCTGTACTGGGCGCAGGCCTATGCCGATGTCGGTTCAGCACTACGGCATGGCGTCTTCCAGGTCGTCTCCATCATGACCAGCACCGGATTCGGCACCGCGACCTTCGGCGACTGGCCGCTGCACATTCCCCTGGTGCTGGTCATCCTGTCCTTCATCGGCGGCTGCGGCGGCTCGACGGCGGGCGGACTCAAGGTGCTGCGCGTGATGCTGCTGGTCAAGCTGGGGGTTCGTCAGTTGTTCCAGTTCGCCCATCCGCATGCGGTGCTGGAGGTCAAGATCGGCCGGCATGTCATCAAGGAGGACGTGCTGCTGTCGGTCTGGGGCTTCTATGTGCTCTATATCGCGACCTGTATGTTGCTGACGGTGGCCATGATGGCCGCCGGGCTGGATCTGGAATCGGCGTTCGGCGCGGTCTTCACCACGGTCAATCTCTGCGGGCCGGGATTGGGCGAGGTGGCCGTCACCTTCGCCGCGGTCGATCCAGCGGTCAAGTGGCTGGGGGTCTTCGGGATGCTGGCGGGGCGGCTGGAGATCTTCACCCTGCTGATCCTGTTCATGCCGGCCTTCTGGCGGCAGTGAGTTCAGGCTGGTAGCGGTCAATGCTCGCCCTTGGTGCGCAGCAGCCCCGCCAGCCGGTTGCCCTGCTTCTGCGGACCGCCGCGCGGAAACAGCCGATGCAGGCCCCGGTTACCGCCGTCCTCGGCGCCCCAGAGACGCTTGAAGTGCGCGATCATGTCGCGCACCGTCGCCTGGGCGCCGTGCCGGGCGAAGTGTTCGCGCAAAAAGCGGATCACCTCTCCCGCAATACCGTGATTATCAACTGCAGGGGGCCGTGGCCGGGATGGTGGTTCCGGATCAGGTCGGGCGTTTTGCCTACCGCAAGGGTCTGTTCGTGCTGGCCCAGTCGGGGCAAGTCGGTCGAGATTCGCAACGACGCCCAGTTTCAGCCCAAGACCTGGTGACTCGCCCTTCTCAATAACGACTCCGGATCTATGAACCCTATCCACCCGATCGACCAACTCATCGCCATCATGGCACGCCTGCGCGATCCCGAGGACGGCTGTCCCTGGGATCTGGAGCAGACCTTCCGCACTATTCTGCCCTATACGCTGGAGGAGGCCTACGAGGTCGCCGAGGCGATCGAGCGCGAAGACATGGCGGCCTTGCGCGATGAACTCAGCGACCTGCTGCTCCAGGTCGTCTTCCATGCGCGCATGGCCGAGGAGGGAGGTCATTTCGCCTTCGCCGACGTGGTCGCGGCGATCTGCGACAAGCTGATCCGGCGCCATCCGCATGTCTTCGGCGCGGCCGAACTGGCGGATGCGGCGGCCATCCGGGTCCGCTGGGAGCAGATCAAGGCTGCCGAGCGCGCGGGCACCGAGAGCGGGGAGTCGAACGGAATCCTGGCCGGCGTCGCGCGCGCACTGCCGGCCCTGGTGCGTGCCGAGAAGCTCCAGCGTCGTGCCGCGCGGGTCGGCTTCGACTGGGATGAGGTCTCAGCCGTCTTCGACAAGGTCGAGGAAGAGCTCGCCGAGTGTCGCGCGACCCTGGCCGAGCACTCCGATCCGACCGAGCGCGTCCACGAGATCGGCGATCTGCTGTTCTGTTCCTAAAAACCTAAACAAAGTTGCTTATGGTGGTTTTTAAGTGATTCGCTCTCCGTTGATAGCGCCCTGGTGGGCGAGCAACTGGAGTCCGGGTTGAGCAGTCCCAACCGAATGGCCGGTCAACACCGGCAACATGGGCCGTGTCAACCGTCGAAACCCAGCTTGCGCCATAAAAATTGCCTCGGCGTTCATCCTGAACAGAGAACAACCTTGCGATTCGACGTTGACCCTGACCATGGAGCGTGAAACCTTCACGCTTGTAGATAACCTATCTACAGTGGAAAATCCTGATGAAAAATGAAGAAAAAATCAAGAACTGTTTTTTGCTCCTGTGTCAATCTGGCCCGACACATGGGCGTGGATGCCGAACAGGCGTTGCGCGCCGCCAATCAGCGCTTCGAACATCGCTTCGCCCAGGTCGAGCGCGGCTTGCGCGAACAGGGACTCGAACCGGGTCTGGAGACCCGCGAGGAGATGGAGCGACAATGGACACTGGCCAAGGCCACCGAGCGCCAGGGCTGAACCCAAGGCCACTTTCATGCACAGCCTCCGACTGCGCGGTGCGCGCACCCACAATCTCAAGAACATCGACCTGGATCTGCCGCGCGAGCGGCTGATCGTGCTGACGGGATTGTCCGGTTCGGGCAAGTCCTCGCTCGCCTTCGACACCCTCTATGCCGAGGGACAGCGGCGCTATGTCGAGTCGCTCTCGGCCTATGCGCGCCAGTTTCTGTCGATGATGGAGAAGCCCGACATCGATCATATCGAGGGGCTGTCCCCGGCGATCGCCATCGAGCAGAAGACCACCTCGCACAATCCGCGCTCCACCGTCGGCACCATCACCGAGATCCACGACTATCTGCGCCTGCTGTTCGCGCGCGTCGGTCAGCCGTGCTGCCCCACTCATGGTGAGCCGCTCGACGCCCAGACCATCAGCCGGATGGTCGACCGCGTGCTGGCGTTGCCCGAGGGCGAGAAACTGATGCTGCTCGCGCCCGTGGTCGCAGCGCGCAAGGGCGAGTATCAGCGCCTGCTCGGTGAGCTGCACGCCCAGGGCTTCGTGCGCGCCCGCATCGACGGGCAACTGTACGAGCTGGACGCGCCGCCCGAGCTGGACCCGAAGAAGAAGCACGACATCGCGGTCGTCGTCGATCGCTTCCGGGTGCGCGCCGATCTGGCGCTGCGTCTGGCCGAGTCGTTCGAGACCGCGCTCAACCTCTCCGGCGGCCTCGTCCAGGTCGGCTGGATCGATGAACCCGAGCGTCCCGAGCTGACCTTTTCGTCCAAATTCGCCTGTCCGCTCTGCGGCTATAGCCTGCCGGAGCTGGAGCCGCGTCTGTTCTCGTTCAACAATCCGGCCGGCGCCTGCCCGACCTGCGACGGGCTGGGCGTGGAACCCTTTTTCGATCCCGACAAGGTGGTGGTGCATCCGGAACTGAGTCTGGCCGGCGGTGCGGTGCGCGGCTGGGACCGGCGCAACGCCTATTACTTCCAACTGATCCGCTCGCTCGGCGAGCACTATGGCTTCGATGTCGAGATCCCCTGGATCGAGCTACCCGAGACGGTGCGCGCGGTGATCCTCTACGGCAGCGGCACGGAGAAGATCCGGCTCAAGCTGCCGCACGCCAAGGGCAGTGCCAAGCCGCAGGTGTTCGAGGGCATCCTGCGCAACATGGAGCGGCGCTATCGCGAGACCGAATCCAACACGGTGCGCGAGGAACTGGCGCGCTATCTCTCGCAGCGGCCCTGTCCGGCCTGCGCGGGCACACGCCTGAACGAGGCCGCGCGTCATGTCTTCATCGCCGGGCACAACCTGCCGGCGATCTCGGGCCTGCCGGTCGGCGAATCGTTGCGTCTGTTCGAGACCCTGGAACTGCCGGGCCAACGCGGCGCGATCGGCGCCCCGGTCATCACCGAGATCGCCGCCCGGTTGCGCTTCCTGGTCGACGTCGGACTCGACTATCTGACGCTCGAACGCAGCGCCGAGACGCTCTCGGGCGGCGAGGCCCAGCGTATCCGGCTCGCCAGCCAGATCGGTGCCGGACTGGTCGGGGTCATGTATATCCTGGACGAACCCTCGATCGGACTGCACCAGCGCGACAACGCGCGGCTCCTGAAGACGCTCACCCATCTGCGCGATCTGGGCAATACCGTGATCGTGGTCGAGCATGATGAAGAGGCGATCCGCGCCGCCGACTGGGTGGTGGATATGGGACCGGGCGCGGGCGCGCATGGCGGCGAGGTCGTCGCTCAGGGCACGGCGGATGAGATCGCCGCCAACCCGGCCTCATTGACCGGACGCTATCTGTCCGGCGCGCTGCGCATCGAGATCCCCGTCCGGCGCACGCCCAACGACCCCGCACGCCAGTTGCGCATCCTGGGCGCGAGCGGCCACAACCTGCGCGCGGTCGATGTCTCGATCCCCGTCGGTACATTCTGCTGCATCACCGGCGTCTCGGGGTCGGGCAAGTCGACCCTGATCAACGACACCCTGTTCCCTGTGGTCGCGCGTCACTTCAACGGCGCCGGCCTCACACCCGCGCCTCATACGGCCATCGAGGGGCTGGAGCACTTCGACAAGGTGGTCGACATCGACCAGAGTCCCATCGGTCGCACGCCGCGCTCCAATCCGGCGACCTATACCGGGCTGTTCAACCAGGTGCGCGACCTGTTCGCCGCCGTCCCCGAGTCACGCGCGCGCGGCTATGACGCCGGGCGCTTCAGCTTCAACGTCAAGGGCGGGCGTTGCGAGGCGTGCAAGGGCGATGGCGTGATCCGGGTCGAGATGCACTTCCTGCCCGACGTGCATGTGCAGTGTGATGTCTGTCGCGGGCGGCGCTACAACCGCGAGACGCTGGAGATCCGCTACAAGGGCAAGTCCATCGACGAGGTGCTGAACCTGACGGTCGAGGAAGCGCTCGACTTCTTCGCCCCGGTACCGGTGATCGCGCGCAAACTCCAGACGCTGCTGGACGTGGGCCTGTCCTATGTCCGGCTCGGCCAGAGCGCGACCACGCTTTCGGGCGGCGAGGCGCAGCGCGTCAAGCTCAGCCGCGAGCTCTCCAAACGCGACACCGGGCGCACACTCTACATCCTCGACGAGCCGACCACCGGGCTGCATTTCCACGACGTCAAGCATCTGCTCGAAGTGCTGCATCGACTGCGCGACCAGGGCAACACCGTAGTGGTGATCGAGCACAATCTCGACGTCATCAAGACCGCCGACTGGATCATCGACCTGGGGCCGGAGGGGGGCGACCGGGGCGGACGGGTGGTCGCCATCGGCACGCCCGAGACCATCGCCGCCGACGAGCGGTCCCATACCGGGCGCTTTCTGCGGCCCCTGCTGGAGCGTGGGTGGTAGCCGGCGAGCGACGGCACGCCTATGACATCAGGCGAGAGTGTAAACTACCCCTACGACTCTATCGCCACACCGCATACATTCGCCATGAACCCAGAAAAGGTCGCCTTCGGCTTCTTCATCGTGCTCGCCCTGACGCTCAACTTCGGCTTCTTCGTCGGCGAGATCGACAATCCCGATCACCATCACGCCTGGGAGCTGTTCTTCGTGGTGGTGGTCAACATGATCGCCACCGTGCTCAAGTTCGGTGACCGCACCCAGATGGGCGCGGTGCTGCTGGCGACCAGTCTGGTGGCCATGCTGCAACTGCTGGCCGCCTCACTGGTCTGGACCATCGCCGTCCATGCCACAGAGACCGGCATGACGCCCTCGGTCATGGCCAGCATCGTCTCGCTCTCGGGCGGCGCCATGATCGCCAACGTGGTCTCGGTGGTGCTGCTGGTCATCGAGACGGTGCTGCTGCGGCGCTGAGCAGAGCGACTGAGCCTTGGACACCATCTTCTTCCTCGTGCTGCGGCGTATGCGCACGCCGTTGCTGACACTGATCGTGGTCTATGCGATCGCCATGGCCGGGCTGGCGCTCATCCCGGCCCAGGACGCCGACGGACAACCGACGCGCACCAGTCTGTTCCATGCCTTCTATTTCGTCAGCTACATGTCGACGACCATCGGGTTCGGCGAGCTGCCCAACGCCTTCACCGATGCGCAGCGGATCTGGGTCTCGCTGTCGGTGTTCTTCACCGTGGCGGTGTGGATCTATGCCATCGGCAACCTGATCGCCCTCCTGCAGGACGCCACGCTCCAGCGCGCCATCGCCGAGCGACGCTTTCGCAATCAGGTGCGCCGGCTCGGCGTGCCCTTCTATCTGGTGTGCGGCTATGGTCAGACCGGCGGCGCCCTGGTCGGTGGACTCATGGAGCGGCACATCCAGTCGGTCGTGGTCGACATCGATCCAGATCGCATCAATCTGCTCCAACTCGACAACCAGCGCGAATACGTGCCCGCGCTCTGTGCCGACGCGCGCAGTCCGCACATCCTGGAGGCCGCCGGACTCAAGCATCCGCTCTGTCGCGGCGTGGTGGCGCTCACCAACGTCAACGAGGCCAATCTCAAGATCGCCATCGCCGCCAAGCTGCTGCATCCCGAGGTCAAGGTCATCTGTCGCGCCGACTCCCACGAGATCGAGGCCAACATGGCCTCCTTCGGCACCGATCACATCTACGACCCCTTCGATGCCTTCGCGTCCTATATCGCCTTCTCCATCCAGTCGCCCTGTCAGACCCTGTTGATCGACTGGCTCTCGGGACGCGGCGGCGACGAACTCAACGAGCCGAACTACCCGCCGCGCCATGGACGCTGGGTCATCTGCGGTTACGGTCGCTTCGGTAAGGCGATGTACAAGCATCTCAAGGCCCAGGGCTTCGAGCTGTCGATCATCGAGGCCGAGCCGCACAGGACCGGCATCCCCACCGAGGGTGTGGTGCACGGACGCGGCACCGAGGCCGTCACCCTGGAACAGGCCGAGATCCGTCAGGCCGTCGGGCTGGTGGCGGGAACCGATCAGGATGCCGACAATCTATCCATCATCATGACCGCGCTGACGCTCAACCCCGATCTGTACGTGATCGCGCGCGAGAACCACATCCAGAATCAGGAGCTCTTCGACCGGGTCGGCGCGCAGTCGATCATGAACCCGAGTACCATCATCGCGCACCGTATCCGGATGCGCCTGATCACGCCGCTGCTGTCGGAGCTGTCCCGGCTGGCGCGTCTGCGGTGCGACGAAGCCTGGGCCAGTCAGCTCATCAGCCGCATCATCGCCCTGGTCGAGGGGCGCAAGCCCTATGTCTGGGAGGTGACGATCGACGGGACTCAGGCCCCGGCGATCCGCGAGGCCGCGCGGCGGGGACGGACCATCAGGCTCGGAACGCTCCTGCGCGATCCGCTCGAACGCGAACGCACCCTGCCGGTGATTCCGCTGCTGCTGATCCAGGGGCAGGAGCACCGGCCGCTGCCCGCACTCGACATACAGATCGGTCCGGGCGACCGCTTGCTGTTCTGCGGACGTGAGGAAGCACGCCGGCGCATGGACTGGGCGCTGTGCAACCTCCATGCGCTGCGTTATGTCACCGACGGTGAGAGTCCGCGCGAGGGGCCGGCCTGGCGCTGGTTCGCGCGTGAGCGCCGATGAACAGATCACTAAAACAAGAGGATGGAGTAATGCACGCAATCATGACACGACTCGGACAGGATCACGCACGACTGCGGCGGGTGCTCGACTTGCTCGAAGAATTGCTCGACCGTTTTCACGAGGGCGACGAGCCGGACTACGAGCTCATGGACGAGTTGCTCGAATACATGGACAGCTATGCCGACATCGTCCATCACCCGACCGAGGATCTGATCTTCCAGCGTCTGATCGACAAGGGCGTCGAGCCGTCCGAGATCCTCAGCATTCCCATGCGCCAGCACGCGGGCCTGAGCCGGTTGACCAAGGATTTCCGCCAGTCGCTGCTGGGGATTCTGAGCGAAGAAGTGCTGCTGCGCGAGGACGTCGAGGCCGCCGGTCGCGCCCTGGTCGGCAACCAGCGCGGTCATCTGATCCAGGAGGAGCGCGAAGCCCTTCCGCTGGCGCTCGAACACCTGACCGAGGCCGACTGGGCCGAGATCGAGGCCGTCGCTCCGGCGATCGAGGATCCGGTGTTCGGGGCGCCCGATCCGCAGCGCTTCAAGGCGCTCTATCGTCAGCTCGTCGAGCAGGTCCAGCCCTGAGTGCGTGAGCCGTGTCTTGACCCGGAGCCGTGACGACCACACGGGCCGCCGGCTGGTACACGCCTCACTGGTGCTTGGAAGCGGAGCCGTGCTCCTGGCCGGTTGGCCGTGGCTGAGTCTGCTCAGTCCCTGGGGCTATGTTCCGCCTGCGGACCGGCCGCCGATCGAGTCGGGCGTGACCTCGCAGGTGTTCGTCTACGGCACGCTGCGCTGGAGATGGCGGTGATCCGGGCGGCGCTGACCGAGGGATTGCCGTTGCTCGGGATCTGTCGCGGGGCGCACTCGTCGCCGGAACCTCGGCGCGCTGAAGTGACCGACGACGCCGCCGAATGGACTCGAATGGAACGATCAGCGGCTATACTACCTAATCAGGTACAGTGATCGACACACCGCATTCGCGGAGCCTGGAGGTTTTTATGAACGAAATCGGTTTATCCAGCAACATGCCGTCGACGGGCGCAACCAGGGCCTATACGTCACCGCGCGTCGATTCCGGGTCCGAAGGCACGCCGGCCACCCCCAATGTGACCACATCGACGCCGAATAGCGGCTCCAACTCCACGCCACCGACGCAAACGGTCGGTTCCTCCAGAGAAACCATCTCGATTTCGCCGGAAGCCTTGCGTCTGCAACAAGCCGGTGCCTCCACGACCGGAACCGTCGAGTCCAGGTCGGACAGCGGCCTGGATTCCGGGCAGGCGATGGCCATGGCTCAGACGGCTCGGGAGACGATGGCGCAGAATCCCCAGCTCGCTTTTCAGGCACAGACCGGCCGGATCAGTGCGCAGCAGGTCGCTAGCGTCCTCAGAGTTTGATGTTCCCGCTCGACTCAAGGGATCGCGCACGCTCGACACGTTTGACCAGCTCATCGGCATCGGCGGCGGAGCGCTCGATCTCGGGCCAGCCGCTGCAATGCCGCACCACCAGATCGGCGATCAGTGCCATGTGATCGGCATTGTCGTTGAGACAGGGGATGTACTCGTAGGACTGGCCGCCCGCTTCGAGGAACAGTTCGCGATTCTCGACCGCGATCTCTTCGAGTGTCTCCAGACAGTCGGCCGAGAATCCGGGCGAGAGCACCTGGACCGATTTCACCCCGGACCGGCCCCAGTCTTCGAGCGTCGCATCCGTATAGGGCTTGAGCCATTCCTGCTTGCCCAGACGCGACTGGAACGACAGCCCCCAACGCTCGGCCGGCAGTTCCAGCGCCTCGGCGAGCAGCCGTGCGGTCTTGTGACAGTGGCAGAAATAGGGATCGCCCTGATCGAAATAGTCCTTGGGGATGCCGTGGAAGGACAGCAGTAGCCGTTCGGCCTGACCATGCTCGGCCCAGTGGGCGCGGATGCTCGCGGCCAGCGCGGCGATATAGCCCGGCTCGTCGTGATACTGGTTGACGAAACGCAGCTCGGGCAGCCAGCGCCAGCGCATCAGTTCGCGCGCCACGGCGTCGAAAACGGTGCCGACGGTGGTGGCCGAATACTGCGGATAGAGCGGCAGGATCAGCATCCGCCGCGCATTGGCCTCTCGTAGCTCGGCCAGTCCCGAGGCGATCGACGGCCGGCCATAGCGCATCCCGAGCGCGACCTTGACCGGCCCGCCCAGGCGCGCGTCGAGCAGAGCCTGGAGCACTGTGGCCTGACGGCGCGAGATCTCCAGCAGCGGCGAGCCTTGAGGCGTCCAGATGGATTCATAGGCATGGGCCGAGCGCACCGGACGGGTGCGCAGGATGATGCCGTGCAGGAGCAGCATCCAGGGCAGACGCGCCATCTCGACCACGCGCCGGTCGGAGAGGAAATCGGCCAGATAGCGGCGCACGTCCGGTACGCTCGGGCTGTCCGGCGTGCCGAGATTGACGAGCAGTACCCCAAGCCGTTCCGGGGTGTCGTGACGATAGTCGGGCGTGTTCATGAAGGTCATCGGACGAGGCATCACTACGGGCAAGGGTGGCGGGACGCGGCGCTCGGGCCGTCGGCCGGTATGGGCGGGAATGGTACCGGAGATCCGCGACCGATGCGCCCCCGGTCGCGCCATAGAGCCGTGGGGTGGCTTCGCCTATACTAGCGCGCTTCGTTCAGCGTTCAGGCCCGATCCAGCGGCCGGCGCCTCCACTCAGGTTTTGACGTCATCGATGAACCCGGATCTCGGCCGACTCCAGTCCTATCCCTTCGAGAAGCTCGCCGTGCTCAAGCAGGGCATGGATCCGCCGCGCGAGCGCGATGCCATCGGTCTACAGATCGGCGAGCCGAAACATCCGACGCCGAGTCTGATCAGCGAGGCGCTGATCGCGCATCTGCACCGGCTGTCGGTCTATCCGACCACGCGCGGTCTGCCCGAACTGCGCGGGGCCATCGCCGACTGGCTGGGCGCGCGTTTTCGGCCCGAGGGCGGTGCGACGCTGGCCGTCGATCCCGAGCGCCACATCCTGCCGGTCAACGGCACCCGCGAGGCGCTGTTCGCCATCGCCCAGGCGGTCGTCGATCGCACGCACCCCGCGCCTCTGGTGCTGATGCCCAATCCCTGTTATCAAATCTACGAGGGCGCGGCGCTGCTGGCCGGCGCCGAGCCGCAGTATCTGGCCTGCCGACCCGAGAACGGCTTCATCCCGGATTTCGATTCGGTCGATGCGGCGACCTGGGATCGCTGCCAGTTGCTCTATCTCTGCTCGCCCGGCAATCCGACCGGCGCGGTGCTCGACCGGCCGACCCTGACCCGACTGATCGAACTGGCCGAACGGCACGATTTCGTCATCGCTTCCGACGAGTGCTATGGCGACATCTATCAGGACGAGGACGCCCCGCCGCCCGGTCTGCTCCAGGCCGCCGCCGCGCTGGGCAACGACGGCTTCGAGCGCTGTCTGGTGTTCCATAGCCTGTCGAAGCGCTCCAACGCCCCCGGACTGCGCTCGGGCTTCGTCGCCGGTGACGCCCGACTCATCCGCGACTTCCTCGCCTACCGCACCTATCACGGCTGCGCCATGTCGCTGCCGACCCAGTACGCCAGCCTCGCCGCCTGGCGCGACGAGGCGCATGTCCGCGAGAATCGGCGTCTCTATCGCGAGAAGTTCGCCGCCGTGAGCGAGATCCTCGGCCCGGTGATGCCGGTCGAGACGCCCGCCGGCGGATTCTTCCTCTGGCTGGAGACGCCGATCCCGGACACCGACTTCGCACGCGATCTCTACGCACAGGAGAACGTCACCGTGCTGCCTGGACGCTTCCTCTCGCGCGAGATCGACGGTTACGACCCAGGCGCCGGCCGGGTGCGCATCGCCCTGGTCGCGCCGCTCGACGAATGCGTCGATGCCGCCAAGCGCATCCGCGCCTTCGTCGAACGTCTCTGAATTCAACCGCTTTCCAACAAGACCCAACAGGTATCAGCCCATCATGAGCGACCAGCAGAACATCATCCTCGAAGCCTTCGAGCGCCGCGCCGAGATCACCCCGCGCAACGTCGAGACCCATGTCCGCGACGCGGTGCAGGATGTCATCGAGCGTCTGGATCAGGGCGCGCTGCGCGTGGCCGAGAAGCGCGACGGCGATTGGGTGGTCAACGAGTGGGTGAAGAAGGCGGTGCTCCTATCCTTCCGCATCGAGGACAACGCCTTCATGAAGGGCGGTTTCACCAACTACTACGACAAGGTGCCCTCCAAGTACGCCGATACCAACTCGCGTGAGTTCCGCGAGGGCGGGGTGCGCGTGGTACCGCCGGCCACGGCGCGGCGCGGTTCCTACATCGCCTCCGGCTGCGTGCTCATGCCGTCCTATGTCAACATCGGCGCCTATGTCGACTCGGGAACCATGGTCGACACCTGGGCCACGGTCGGCTCCTGCGCCCAGATCGGCAAGAACGTCCATCTCTCGGGCGGTGTCGGCATCGGCGGGGTGCTGGAGCCGGTGCAGGCGGCGCCGACCATCATCGAGGACAACTGCTTCATCGGCGCGCGTTCCGAGATCGTCGAGGGCGTGATCGTCGGCGAGGGCGCAGTGATCTCGATGGGCGTCTACATCGGCCGGAGCACCAAGATCTACAACCGCGAGACCGGCGAGATCACCTATGGCCGCGTCCCGCCCGGCGCCGTGGTGGTCTCGGGCAACCTGCCGGCGAAGGACGGCAGCCACAGCCTCTATTGCGCCGTCATCATCAAGCAGGTCGACGAGCGCACGCGCGGCAAGGTCGGCATCAACGAACTGCTGCGTGATATCTGATCGCTCGGAGGTCGCCGCAATGTCGCCCACGCTCGAGCTGGCCTGTGAACTCGTCCGCCGTCGCTCGGTCACGCCCCAGGATCAGGGCTGTCAGGAACTCATCGCCGAGCGTCTGGCGGCGATCGGCTTCACCGTCGAGCCGATGCCCTTCGGCGAGGTCACGAATCTCTGGGCGCGGCGCGGCACCGAAGGCCCGTTGCTCTGTCTGGCCGGACATACCGACGTGGTGCCGGCCGGGCCGCCGGATCTCTGGGATTCGGATCCCTTCGACCCGGTCATCCGCAATGGGATGTTGCACGGACGCGGCGCGGCGGACATGAAGGGTTCGGTTGCGGCCATGGTGACGGCGGTCGAGTCCTTCGTCGCCGCGCATCCTGAGCATCCAGGCTCGATCGCCTTTCTCCTCACCAGCGACGAGGAAGGCCCGGCGATCGATGGCACGGTCAAGGTCGTCGAACGGCTCCAGCAGCGCGGCGAGCACATCGACTATGCCCTGGTCGGCGAGCCGTCGAGTCGTGAGCGACTGGGTGATTCGATCAAGAACGGGCGGCGCGGCAGTCTCTCGGGCTTCCTGACCATCCACGGCAAACAGGGCCATGTCGCCTATCCGCATCTGGCCAGGAATCCCTTCCATGCCGCCGCCGGCGCGCTGGCGGCACTCTGTGCCGAGGTCTGGGATCAGGGCAACGCCTACTTCCCGCCGACGAGCTTCCAGATCGCCAACCTCAACATGGGCACGGGCGCCGAGAACGTCATCCCCGGCCAACTGGAGGCGCAGTTCAACCTGCGTTTCTCGACCGAACTCGACCCCGAGACCATCAAGCGCCGGGTGCGCGCCATCCTGGACCGGGGCGATTTCGACTACGAACTCTCCTGGCGTCTGTCGGGTCATCCCTTCCTGACGACACCCGGCGAGCTGGTCGAGGCGGCACGCGCAGCCATCCGCGAAATCTGCGGCATCGAGACCGAACTCTCGACCAGCGGCGGCACCTCGGACGGACGCTTCATCGCCCCGACCGGCGCCCAGGTGGTCGAACTCGGGCCGCTCAACGCGACCATCCATCAGGTCGACGAATGTGTCGCGGTCGCGGATCTCGATCAGCTACACCGCATCTACGGGCGGGTGATCGAACGGTTACTGTTGCCGACGGCGGACTGATCCGCCGCCGGTAGCGTCTCACAGGCTCCGCGCGCCGACGCCGACTCGGGCAGGATGATGTTGAGCTCCAGCACCTCGTGCGACTCGGCCTGTTCATAGGTCACCGAGACCGCGTCCATGTCGACCTCGACGTACTTGCGGATCACCGCCAGGATCTCCTGCTGGAGCTGCGGCAGATAGGAAGGCTTGTCCCGCGCGACGCGATCATGGGCGACGAGGATCTGCAAGCGCTCCTTGGCCACACTGGCATTGCCCGCCGTCGCCTTGGGGCGCGAGGATACGAAATAATCGAGCAGACCCATGGTTCACCCCTTGAAGATGCGGCTCAGCAGGCCTTTTTTCTCCGGATACAGGAAACGGTGCGGAACATCGTCACCCAGATAACGCGACACCATGTCGCCGTAGGCCTGACCGGCGTCGCTCTCGCGGTCGAGGATGACCGGGATACCGGCGTTGGAGGCATTGAGCACCGCCTTGGACTCGGGCACCACGCCCAGCAGCTTGAGCGAGAGGATCTCCTGGACGTCGTCGACGCTCAGCATCTCACCGTTGGCCACGCGCATCGGATCGTAGCGGGTCAGGAGCAGATACTCGCGGATCGGCTCCATGCTCTCCTCGGCACGCTTCGAGCGGCTGGAGAGAATGCCGAGCATCCGGTCCGAATCACGCACCGAGGAGACCTCGGGGTTGGTGACGACGATGGCGTCATCGGCGAAGTACATGGCCATGTAGGCGCCATGCTCGATGCCGGCGGGCGAATCGCAGACGATGAAGTCGTAGTTGTCCCCCAGATCGTTCAGGACGCGCTCCACGCCGTCCTTGGTCAGTGCATCCTTGTCGCGCGTCTGCGAGGCCGGCAGCACATAGAGACTGTCGCAGCGCTTGTCGCGGATCAGGGCCTGATTGAGGTTGGCCTCGCCGTTGATGACGTTGATGAAGTCATAGACGACACGCCGCTCGCACCCCATGATGAGATCCAGGTTGCGCAGACCGACATCGAAGTCGATGACGACGGTGCGCTTGCCGCGCTGAGCCAACCCCATGGACAGCGCGGCGGCCGTGGTCGTCTTGCCGACCCCGCCCTTGCCCGAGGTGATCACGATGATTCTTGCCAAGGTCACACCCTCCTTCGGGGGTTCCGCACCGTTCCACGGCACGGCGAATGTTCAGAGTTTCTCGATACGCAGGATCTTCTGGTCCAGGAAGATCTGGACCGGGACACCCCGCAGTTCATTTGGAATACCTTCGCTGACACGATAGTGTCCGGCGATCGAAATCAGTTCGGCCTGGAGATCGTGGCAGAAGATGCGCGCCTCCATGTTGCCGCTCATGCCCGCGAGCGCGCGTCCGCGCAGCGGGCCATAGACGTGGATGTTGCCGTCGGCCATCAGCTCGGCACCCGAACTGACCGGGGCGATGATCGACAGATCCCCGCCGGCGGCATAGATGCGCTGGCCGGAGCGCACCGGCTTGGTGATCAGCATGAAACCGGATTGTCCCGTGGCACGCGGCTGGGCCGTCTCGGCCGACGCCTGGGGCTTGTCGGACGTCTTCGCCGGCGCGGCGGCCGGCACGAGTTCAGGCTCGGGGTCCGTCGCCAGCTCGCCCGCCGACTTGGTCCGCTTCACATAGGACTCACGTAGGATCGCCAGTTCCAGTGCCTCGGCGGCGGCCATCTGCTCGGCATCCGCACCGCGCACGCCGAAGGGGATCATGCCGTAGCCGCGCAACAGACCGACGAGCCGGGGTAGCTCGATCGAGCCCTGGTCCCCGGCCAGATCGCTCAGGTCGATCACCACCGGGGTGTTGCGAAAGAAGTCCGGCGCCTTCTCCACCTTGGCCCCCAGCCGCGACGCCACGGTCTCGATGTCGCTGTCGAGCAGGCGGATGATGGGCAGAGTGAAGCCGGCCGCCTTGAGCTCGAAGGTGCCGGCGCCATCGGAGGCAGTCGTTGAAGAAGTCGATTTCACGGCCATGTCGTTGGGATCGAGCGACGAGCGCTGTGGGTCTCCGGCTGGGTTCGACACGCATCCAGTCGTCAGCGCGGGGGCTGGGCTGGAGCCACTAAGAGTAAGCAAATCGTGCCAGAAGCGAAAGACGGATCAACCCGGCGGCCATTGCATCGGACGTCCGCCGAGGACGTGCAGATGCAGATGGAAGACGGTCTGTCCGGCCTCCGCGTTGCAGTTGATGACGGTGCGGTAGCCGCGCTCGGCGATGCCGGCCTCGCGCGCGACCTGGGCCGCGACCAGCAGCAGCTTGCCGAGCAATTCGGCATCCTCCGGGCCGGCGGCGTCGAGCGTCGGGATCGGCTTGCGCGGGATCACCAGCAGGTGCGTCGGCGCCTGCGGGCTGATGTCGCGGAAGGCCACGACGTCCTCGTCCTTGTAGACGAGATCGGCGGGGATCTCGCCGGAGGCGATCTTACCGAAAATGGTGTCGGACATGGGTTTGCTCCCTCGAACAATCGATCACAGCGCCCGCCGTCCGGAGAAGGCCAGCGCCAGGGTTCCGCCGTCGACGTACTCCAGCTCGCCGCCCAGTGGCACTCCATGGGCGATGCGGGTCACGCGCACGCCATGACGGGCGGCACGATCGGCGATGAAATGCGCCGTGGCTCCACCCTCGACCGTGGGACTGATGGCGAGGATGACCTCGGCGATGGACTCGTCGCGCATGCGCGCTTCGAGCACATCGAGTCCGAGTTCGTCCGGGCCGATGCCGTCGAGCGGCGAGAGCCGTCCGCCGAGCACGAAATAGCGTCCACGATAATCGGTTGCCTGCTCGATGGCCACCACTTCCGACGGCTGTTCGACGATGCACAGCAGCGAATCGTCGCGATTGGGGTTGGCGCAGAGCGCGCAGACATCGTGCTCGGTCAGGGTCCGGCAGCGCGAACAGCGCCGGATCGCGACCATGGCCTCGGCCATCACACGCGCCAGACGTGCGCCGCCCTCACGATCGCGTTCCAGCAGATGGAAGGCGATGCGCCGCGCCGACTTGGGACCGACGCCCGGCAGACAGCGCAGGGCCTCGATCAATTGGTTCAGCAGCGAACGCTCGCCCACCCGCTCAGGACCAGGGCAGCTTCATGCCCGGAGGCAGCGGCATCCCGGCGGTCAGCTCGGTCATGGTCTCCTTGGCCTTTTCGGCGATGCGCTGGCTGGCGGCGTTGATGGCCGCCGTGATCAGGTCTTCCAGCATCTCCTTGTCGTCGCCCATGAGCGAGGGGTCGATCTCGACGCGCTTGGCCTGATGCTGGCCGTTCAGCGTCACCTTGACCAGACCGCCGCCGGCCTCGCCGGTGGTTTCTTCCTGCGCCAGACGCGCCTGCGCCTGCTGCATGTCTTCCTGCATCTTCTGCGCCTGCTTGAGCAGGCCACCCAGTGCCTTCATGTGTTCACCTCGAGGGTTGTGACAGCGCGCCCGGCGGCTCCGGGCGCTCGTATTCGATCGAGCCCGTCGGGGCCAATCATGCCTGAAATGCGCATCGCGGCGATAGCTGATCGCGCTGTGATGTCCAAGCCGTCGGCCTCAGTCGGCCGGACGGATGCTCCCCGGCGCCCAATCCGCATCGAAGGTCTCGCGCATCGAGCGGGCGACCGGATCGGCGTGCATCTGATCGACGGCGGCCTGTCGGCGCTCTCCGGCCTCGCGCGCGCGCCGTTGTGCCAGGGTCTCCTGCTCGGGGCGCGCGACCTTGATCTCCAGCTCGACCGAACGGCCGAGCGCCTGTTCGAGCGCGCTCTTCAGACGCTCCAGTGTGCTTGGAGTCCGCAGGCCGGCGGCCGTTGGATCGAGCTGGAGACTGAGCCGCCCGTCACTGTATCCGCAAAAGGCACAGTTATGAGCGAGCTGGTTGGCGATGCCGCCGATCGACAACTGCGCGACGAGTCGCTGCCAGTCGGCGGCGTTTTCGAGTGTCTTCGTGCCGGACTGGATGGGCGTCGGCTCTGTGGCTCCAGCGCGGGAGTCGGCCCGTGGCGGCGGTGGATCGGACGACTGAAGCGGAACGGGTCGCACGCCCGGTGTCGCTGGTGCGGCCTGGACGTTCGCTGCCGGCCGAGCGGCTGGAGTTCCATCCGCGCCGAACCGGGACGTTTCGACAGACCTCGCACCTGGGACCGGGCGAAAGGCGAGCGCGCGCAGCAGTACCATCTCCAGCCCGCCGCGCGGATCGGGCGCCAGCGGCAGGTCGGTCTGGCCGGTCAGGGCGATTTGATAGAAGAGCTGCACGTCCTCGGGGGCGAGCTGTTCGGCCAACGCCAGCAGTCGGACGCGATCGGGGTCGTCCTCGGCCAGGGTCTTGGGCACCTGCCGGATCAGCGCCAGCCGGTGCAGGAGTCCGATCAGCTCGCGCAGGAGCTCGGCGAAATCGGGCGTCATGGCCGCCGCACGCTCGACGACGCCCAGCACGGCGGCACCATCGCCGGCGGCCAGGGCATCGAGGATGTCGAGCGCCAGATCGCCGCTCACGGTGCCGAGCATGGCGCGCGTCTCGGCCTCGACGACCCGTCCGCCGCCGAAGGCGATCGCCTGATCGAGCAGACTGAGCGCGTCGCGCAGACTGCCGTCGGCGGCACGCGCGAGTAAGGGCAGGGCGGCTAACTCGAACTCCAGTCCTTCCTGTTCAAGGACATAGCGGAGCCGGTCGACGATCTCGCCCGGCAGCAACCGGCGCAGATTGAGCTGGAGACAGCGCGAGAGCACCGTGACCGGGATCTTCTGCGGATCGGTGGTCGCGAGCAGGAACTTCACATGAGGCGGCGGCTCTTCGAGCGTCTTGAGCAGCGCATTGAAACTGTGGCCCGAGAACATGTGCACCTCGTCGATGAGGTACACCTTGAAGCGCGCCCGCGCCGGGGCATAGGGGACGTTTTCGAGCAGCTCGCGGGTCTGGTCGACCTTGGTGCGCGAGGCCGCATCGACTTCGAGCAGATCGACGAAACGCCCGCTGTCGATCTCACGACAGGCCGAGCAGACCCCGCAGGGATGGGAGCTGACGCCCTGCTCGCAGTTGAGCGCCTTGGACAGGATGCGCGCGAGTGTGGTCTTACCGACGCCGCGGGTGCCGGTGAACAGATAGGCGTGATGGAGCTGATCGCGGTCGAGTGCATTGGAGAGCGCGCGCACGACATGCTGCTGCCCGACCATATCGTCGAACGACCGGGGACGCCATTTGCGGGCAAGCACTTGATAGGACATGGCGCGATTATATCAGTCCGGACCTGGACGGCGTGGGGAATCGCGGGCAGAGGGCGAAGAACGGCGTACGGGGGCGGCGACCCGCGCCAGCCGCACCCCGGCACACGACTCCGCCGCTGCGGCTGCTCCCTTCCGGGCCTGACCGGGTTCACGGCTTCACGTTGCGAGGGGACCGGCGTGGGCCACCATGACGGTCGCTCGGCGACGGGTGCCGCCGGAGCGAGCGCGGAGATTAGCAGAGACGTCCCTGGAACACAAACGATCCGGGGCAGGGTCGGCCAGCAAGCATCGAGGTTCAGGGGATCGACGCAGGTCGCCGCCGACGTGGGCGGCGACCGCTCAAGCCAGGACGTGCGCCAAGGCGTCGCGATCGAACTCGCTGGTGACGACGGCCTCGCCGAGCTGCCTGAGCAGCACCAGGCGTAACCGGCCGGCGAGCACCTTCTTATCCACGGCCATGAGTTCCAGCATCCGTTCGGGGGCGAGATTCTCCGGGCGTGCGGTCGGCAGGCCGGCACCGGCGATCAGGCGGTGGGTGCGCTCGACCTCGGCCTCGGTCAGCCGGCCGAGCCGTGCCGAGAGCGCGGCGGCCAGACAGATGCCCGCGCCGACCGCCTCGCCGTGCAGCCATTCGCCATAGCCGACGCCGGTCTCGATGGCGTGACCGAAGGTGTGACCGAGATTGAGCAGGGCGCGGCTACCGGACTCGAACTCGTCCTCGGCGACGATCTGCGCCTTGACCTCACACGAGCGCTGGATGGCGTGGGCCAGGGCGTCGGGATCGCGCGACATCAGCCCGGTCATGTGGCATTCGAGCCAGTCGAGAAATTCGGCGTCGCGAATGAAGCCGTATTTGAGCACCTCGGCCAGTCCGGCCGAGAGTTCGCGCTGGGGCAGGGTGCCGAGGGTATCGGTATCGGCGATGACGGCGCGCGGCTGATGGAAGGCGCCGATCATGTTCTTGCCGGCGGGGTGATTGATGCCGGTCTTGCCGCCGACCGAGGAATCGACCTGGGCCAGGAGCGTGGTCGGAACCTGGATGAAGTCGACCCCGCGCTGATAGCAGGCCGCCGCGAAGCCGGCCATGTCGCCGACCACGCCGCCGCCGAGTGCGATCAGGGTGCAGTCGCGCGCGAAACGCTCGGCGAGCAGTGCATCGAAGATCCGGTTCCAGACTTCGAGCGTTTTGTAGACCTCGCCGTCGGGCAGGATGATTTCGCGGACATGGAGTCCGTCGAAGGCTTGGCGGACAGACGCCAGGTAGAGTGGGGCGACCGTCTCGTTGGTGACGATCATGATCTGCGAGCCGCGCAGATGGGGGCGGTAGAGATCGGGATCGCTCAGCAGACCGGAACCGATGTGGATGGGGTAGCTGCGCGCCCCGAGTTCGACGGTCAGGGTTCGCATGGTCAGACGTCCTCGGATTCGAGCCGGCGGCAGATCTCCTTGACCACCGAGCTGGTGCCGCGTTTCTCGGTCGAGACCACGAGATCGGCGACTTGACGGTAGAGCGGTTCGCGTTCGGCCATGATCTCGCGCAGACGCTCGAGCGGGTCTTCGGTTTCGAGCAGGGGGCGGTTGCGATCGCGGGCGGTGCGGGCGTATTGCTGCTCGGGGCTGCAATGCAGGTAGATGACCACGCCGCGCGCGGAGAGATCCTGGCGGTTCTCCGGGCTCAGCACGGCACCGCCGCCGGTGGCGAGGACGATCCGCTCCTCGGCGACCAGTTCCTCGATGACCTGACGCTCGCGGGCGCGAAAGCCGGATTCGCCTTCGAACTCGAAGATGGTGGGGATGTCGACACCCGTTCGGCGCTGGATCTCGTGGTCGCTGTCCTTGAAGGTGTAGGACAGCGCCTCGGCCAGTTGGCGTCCGACGGTACTCTTGCCGGCGCCCATCGGGCCGACGATGAAGATGTTCTGTGCACGTAACATGGAGAGAGGTATGCCGGATTTTGGGCGCTTAGGCAAGGCCGGAGACAAGGGTGACTCGATTCGATGGGGACATGGATCTCATCGCTCGACCAAGTCGGTCTTCAGGATCTTGGGCGTCACGAAGATCAGCAGTTCCTTATTGGAGTCCTGGCGAGCCGCTTGCTTAAATAGACGACCCAATACTGGAACATCACCGAGCCAAGGTACCTGTTCCTTGCTAAAGGTTTTTTCACGCTCAAAAACACCTCCAAGCACAACGGTTTCGCCATTATCAACCAGTACATTTGTCTTCACTGATCGCGTATCTATTGGCGGAGTGCCCGCAACACTACGCGACCAATCCGGGTTGTCTTTATTGACTTCCAAATCCATGATGATTCGATCATCAGGCGTGATTTGAGGGGTGACATCAAGCTGTAGAACGGCTTCCTTGAAAGCTACAGAGGTTGCGCCGCTAGATCCACCTGTCTGCTGTTGATAAGGTATTTCGGTTCCAACCTTGATCGTTGCTTTGTTTTTGTCCGATGTGATGACACGGGGGCTTGAAATGATTTCGCCGCGCCCCTCGCGCTGCATGGCGGAAAGTTCTAACTGAATCAAATACGAACCGACTTTTCCAATCAAAAAATCGATTGATCCTGACGCCGCTTGTTGAATGGTTGTTGCTGGCAGATTTGTGATAAGCGTTGCATTTCCATCATCATCTTTTAGAGTGGAATTGTAAGATGTGCCTGTGCTCGTATTAAGGCCGAAGGGGCCGGAATCATAATCTCCGACAGCCAAAACTCCATTTTGACCACCACCGATCAGAACTTCATTGCCACCAACGCTTCCCAGCGAACCTGAAGCCCCGAAGCGCACGCCGAGATCACGAGCAAAGCTATTGCTTGCTATGACGACACGCGACTCGATCATGACTTGGCGCACGGCGACATCGAGCAGGTTGACGACCCGACGCACTTCTTCGAGTGCGGTCAGCGTGTCTTGCACGATCAAGGTATTGGTCCGCTCATCGAAGCTCAGGGAACCACGCGGCGACAGGATGCCACGCTCCGAAACTCCCGCCGCCGCCGCGGCCCGAGCCAGACCGGAATCCCCAACCTGATCACGCCGCGTCGCCGAACCGGTTTGACGAGCACCCGGCGATGCCTGACCAGAGGAAGCAGCACGCCCCGCTCCGCTCAGAACAGCCGCGATGTCGGCGGCCTTGGCATAATTGACCTGGATGAACTCGGTACGCAGCGGCGCCAGTTCCTCGATCTTCTGCATCGATTCCATTTCGAGCTGCTCCTGAGCCGCAAGCTCCTGCGCCGGAGCCACCATCATGACATTGCCGTTGCGACGCATCGCCAATCCCTTGGTCTTGAGGATGATGTCGAGCGCCTGATCCCAGGGGACGTTCTTCAGGCGCAGTGTGATGTTGCCGCCGACACTGTCACTGGCCACCAGATTGAGATCGGTGAAATCGGCCAGCACCTGCAACACCGCCCGGACCTCGATGTCCTGGAAATTCAGCGAAAGACGCTCGCCATCGTAGACGACCTTCTGACGTGCGATCTCCTCTTTCTCCGCCGCCGTCAGCGCCCTGAAATCGAGCGTGAACAGCTCATCGGTCTGATAGGCCATGTAGTCGAAATCGCCCTGAGTCTGGACCTCGATCTCGACGTTGGCGCCATTCGGACGCGACTCGATCAGCGTCACGGGCGTAGCGAAGTCGACGACATCGAGCCGACGATACAGCCGCTGCGGCAGCGAGGTGTGATAGAGATCGACATAGACCCGGCTGGCCTGTTCGCGCACAGCGACCCGAGTATCGGCGCTCGGCAGCCGAATGACGACCCGACCCTCACCGGTCGAGCCGCGCCGGAAATCGATGTCGCGCACCGCCGGTCCCGCACCGGCGGTCTGACGCGACCGGGGCGGCTGACTCCAGGCGCGTGCCTCGGCCCGCGCGGCGGTCTGCACCGCTTGCGCGGCGGCGGGAGCCGGAGCCGGCGTCGACGCGGTGCGCCCCTGAGCCGCGACCTTGATCGTGATCTGGTTGCCCGAGGTACTGACGTCATAGGGCACAGGATCGGTGAGATTCAGCACCACGCGGGTGCGTCCGCCGGCCTCGACCGCGACCAGACTATGCACGGGACCGAGTCCGATCGGAACCGACTTGCTCGCGAGTCGACTGTTCACGCCCGGCAGATCCATGGCGATGCGCGCGGGCGACTCGGTCGCAAATGTCTGGGGTTGAGCGACAGGACCATTCAGGTTCAACTGGATCTGGACCTGATTACCCGGAAGGGCCGAAAATTGCACGTCCTGTAGATCAGCCGCCGGCGTCGGCATGGCCAGGGCCATCAGCAGCATGGATGCCATCCGGGAACGCACGCGCTCCCCCTTTGAACGATCGACTCCGACCGCACGATCTCTCTGACACGGGCTGTTCATGTGGTCCCCCTCCAGGATCTCATTTACTCAACGCCACCGAGGCCGCGCGCTCGCGCCATTTGCCGGGGGCGTCGGAGACGATTTCGTTCAATTGAATCGCGTCCAGGCCGATCGAAATGATCTGACCATGATTCTGTCCCATGTAATTGCCGACCGTAACACGATGCACGACCCCTTCCTTGGTGCGGATCAGGCCCCAGCGCGTACCGTCCTGCTCGAGCGTACCGACCATGCGCAGCGAGTCCAGCGGATAGCTTTCGAGTTCTTCCCTGGGCCGGTTGGGATCCGGCGCCGGACCGTCATCGGTCGCCGCCATCTGCTCGGGTTCGGACTGCACATCGGAGTGGAAGGGATCGCGCCGCTCGCCCGGCTCATAGACGAAGGTCTCGGGTGGCTCGAGTACGGGCAGCGGCTCGATAGGACCGGGCGGACGCGCATTGACCTGGCGCACATAGGACTGGAGATCACTCATGTCGTGAGAGCCGCAGCCGGCGAGCAGCAGGGCGACGGACAGCCATAGGAGTCGATGTGTGATCATCACTTCGTCTCCTCTTCCATATAGCGATAGGTCTTGACCGTGGCCTCCAGGGCAATCGGCTCACCCGCCGTGCCTTGCCCGCTCCCCCCGGAGATCTGCACGTTGTGGATGGTGACGATACGCGGCAGGGCCGCCAGCCCGCTGACGAACCGTCCGAAATCGTGATAGTTGCCGCGCACCCGGACGCGGATCGGCAGCTCGGCATAGAACTCACGCGCGATCTCGTTCTCGGGCTGGAAGAGTTCGAACTCCAGTCCATTGGCCAATCCCGTCTGCGAGACGTCGACGAGCAACGCGGCGACCTCGGTGCGATTGGGCAACTGCTTGAGCATGGCCCCGAAGGACTCCTGCATCTCGGCGAGCTGATCGCGATAGGCTTGCAGGTTCGCGGCCTTCTGCTGTTTGGTCTGTAGGCTGGTGCGCAGATCCTGTTCGGTCCTCTGCTCCTGGGCGAGCCGTTCGAGCTGACCGCTGGTGTCGTAATAGTAGGCCAGACCGCCGAGGACGACGCAGGCGATCAGGATGGCGACCGCCTTGATCGGGGCAGGCCATTCACCGAAGCTGTTCAGATCGAGTTGGTTGAGTTCGTTGAGATCCATGACGTCGGCTCCCGCGCGGATGGCTGTTTGACTCGCCCGGATGGAGGTTGCGGTCCTAACCGGCCGGCTTCGGGGCCGAAGCCTTTTTCGGTGTGACCTGACTGAACGAGAGACGGAAATGACTGAGCCCGGTCCCCGTCTTGTCCTTGTTCTCGATCAGCATGAGGCGCGGCTGACCAATGGATTGCGAACCCTCGATCCGGCGCATGAAGGCCGAGACGCGCGCATTCGATTGAGCACGCCCTTCGAGTGTGACGGTGCGTTCCGACTGTTCCAGCTTGGTCAGATAGACCCCCTCGGGCAGCGCCGTCACCAGTTCGTCGAAGAGGCGCACGATCTCAGGCCGGCTCTTCTGCAGACGCTGGATGATGTCCATGCGCGCCAGCAGGTCGGCCTTGGTCTTCTCGATCTCCGCGATCTCCTTGATCTTGCGGTCGAGCGCGGCGATCTCGGTCTTGAGATATTGATTGCGCGCCTGCTGACCGCTGATCCGGTCCTCGAAATAGAAATGCACCAGTGCGACGGCCACGGCGGTCAGACCGAGCGCGATCCCCAGGGCCGTCAGGAATTCCTGCCGGCGTTGCTGACGCGCCGCCTCGCGCCAGGGAAGCAGGTTGATGCGTGCCATCAGTCGAACCCTCGCAAGGCCAGGCCGACGGCCACCATCATTCCCGGCGCCTCTCGCATGAGTGACTTGGAATTGACGCGAGACGCGAACGACATCTGGCTGAATGGATTGGCGACCGTGGTGGGGATCCTGAGCCGCTCCTCCACCAGGGCATCGACTCCCGGAATGCCGGCCGAGCCGCCGGCCAGGAGTATCCGGTCGACACGGCTGAAGGTCGTCCCGGAATAGAAGAACTGGAGCGCCCGTCCGATCTGCAGGGCCAGGGCCTCCTTGAATGGGTTGAGCACATCGATCTCATAGGTGTCGGCGACATCGCCGTCGCGGATCTTCTGCGCGGACTGTTCGTCCGTGAGACCATAACGGCGCCGCACCTCTTCTCTGAGTTGCCGGCCGCCGAAATTCTGCTCGCGCGTGTACATGATCCGCCCCTCGCTGAACACGTGGAGCGTGGTGGTGGACGCCCCCACGTCCACGATGCCCAGGATGGGCGCCTCCTTGCCGTCCAGGAACATCGAACAGGCATGCTCCATGGCATAGGCCTCGACGTCGACCACCAGAGGCGTGAGTCCGGCGATCTCCAGGACACTGATGCGATCGTCGACGTTCTCGCGCCGCGAGGCGGCCAGCAACACCTCGACGAGCGCCGGATCGCTGGGCGAGGGGCCGAGGACGCTGAAATCGAGGTTGACCTCTTCGAGCGGATAGGGGATGTATTGGTCGGCTTCGAGCTGGATCTGGCTCTCCATCTCGGCGTCCTTGAGTGCGGCGGGCATATTGATGACCTTGGTGATGACCAAGGATCCCGCGAGGGCGACGGCTGCCCGCTTGGTCTTGGCGCCCGACCTGATCAGCGCGCGTCGGATGCCGTCGCCGACCACCTCGTGTTCGACGATCTTCTTCTCCACGATGGCCGTGCCCGGAAGCGGCTCGATCGCATAGTGCTCGACCCGAAAGCGTGGTACGGGCGTCGTGGCGGTCCGCGACAGTTCGATCAACTTGATGGCTGTCGTACCGATGTCGATCCCCAGGAGCGGACTGTTCTTGCGCGTGAGGCCAAACATAGTGATCTCGCTGGTCGTGTCCGTCGCGAAGTGGATGATCGTACAGACGCGTAACGGTTATGAAGATACCAAGGTTCGAGAAATACCGCGACTCATTATAGACACATCCGCCCCGATGTCGATTCCGTTGTCGAGGCCGTATCCGAGTACGTTAAACTCGATCCATCAGTCAGTTAGGCGCGTATGGCCGAGGCTCCTGCAATTTTTTCGCTGCGACGCCCGCTCCCGCCTTGACAGGAATACCAACTGTTGCACGAAAACGACACGCTGGAGGTCGCCCGATGCCCAATCCCGATCGCTCGAACAGCCGACGCGAACACCTGGCCTACGAGGCCGCGCGCATCATGGTCGAGCAGGGGCTGACCGACTTCGAGTCGGCACGACGCAAGGCCGCCGAGCGCACGGGCATCTCGGATCGGCGTCAGTGGCCCTCGAACGAAGTGCTCAAGGAGGCGGTCCTCGCGCAACGCCGGCTGTTCCAGGGCGCGGAGCACGGTCACGAGAGCCGTCTGCTCAAACACGAGGCCGTGCAGGCGATGCGGATGCTGTCGGAGTTCGAGCCGCGCCTGATCGGCCTGGCGCTGCACGGGGTGGCGGATCGGCAGCATGGCGTGGAGCTGTTCCTGTTCGCCGACCGACCTGAGGATGTGCTCTTCAAACTCGCCGACCAGGGCATCCCCTGGCGCGAGGGCGAACGCACACTGCGCTATGCGGGCGGGCAGCGCAAGGTCCATCCCGCCTTTGGATTCCTGGCCGGCGGGATTCCGGTCGAATTGATCGTGCTGTCGCCGCGCGCCCGTCGTCAGCCGCCGCTCGATCCCGTCACGGACCGGCCCAGTCTGGGCGCGGATCTCGCGGATGTGGAGCGGATGCTGAACGAGGGGGCTTGAATCGCGCCGGCGTCAGCGCTTGGAGATCGGCAGATAGTCGCGCTGGTTCGGCCCACGGTAGATCTGGCGCGGCCGGCCGATGCGGTTGTTGGGGTCGTCCATCATCTCCAGCCAGTGTGAGACCCAGCCGACGGTGCGCGCGACGGCAAACATGACGGTGAACATGTTGCGTGGGATGCCGAGCGCCTGATAGATGATGCCGGAGTAGAAGTCGACGTTCGGATAGAGCTTGCGTTCGACGAAATACTCGTCGTTGAGCGCGATCTCTTCGAGCTTCATCGCCAGCTCGAACAGCGGATTGTTGGTGTCGGCCAGCTCGTCGAGCACCTGATAGCAGACCTCGCGGATGATCTTGGCGCGTGGGTCGTAGTTCTTGTAGACCCGATGGCCGAAGCCCATCAGCCGGAAGGGGTCGTCCTTGTCCTTGGCCTTCTCGATGTATTTCGGGACGTTCTTGACGTCGCCGATCTCCAGCAGCATGTCGAGCACGGCCTCGTTGGCCCCACCATGCGCCGGACCCCAGAGCGAGGCGATGCCGGCGGCGATGCAGGCGAAGGGATTGGCCCCCGAACTTCCGGCCAGACGCACGGTCGAGGTGCTGGCGTTCTGCTCATGATCGGCGTGGAGGATGAACAGCAGGTTCATCGCCTTCTCGGCGATCAGGGTCGGCTTGTAGTCCTCGCAGGGCGTGGCGAACATCATGCGCAGGAAGTTGGCGCAATAGCGCAGATCGTTGCGCGGATAGATGATCGGCTCGCCGACGCTGTGCTTGTAGGCTGCCGCCGCGATGGTGGGGATCTTGGCGATCAGACGATGGGCGGCGATCTCGCGATGACGCGGGTCGTTGACGCTGAGCGAGTCGTGATAGAAGGCCGAGAGCGAGCCGACGACGCCCATGAGCATGGCCATAGGATGGGCGTCGTAGTGGAACCCGTTGAGGAAGTTCTTCAGGTTCTCATTGAGCATGGTGTGACGCATGATCAACCGCTCGAAACCGACCAGTTCCTTCTCGCCCGGCAGATCGCCGTAGAGCAGCAGATAGGCGACCTCCAGGAAGCTCGCCTTGGTGGCCAGTTGCTCGATTGGATAGCCGCGATAGAGCAGGATCCCCTGTTCGCCGTCGATATAGGTGATGTGGCTGTTGCAGCTGGCCGTCGACATGAAGCCCGGATCATAGGTGAAGAATCCGGCCTCTTTGTACAGCGAGGAGATGTCGACGGCGGGCGGCCCCATCGTACCCTGTCGCAGGGGGAAGTCACGGCGCTCACCGGTGACGTTGTTGATGACGGTGATGGTTTCGTTCGTCATGGGCTCGCTCCTGGACGAGTCGTTCGACGCCGACATGCGTCGGGCGCCGAACCCTACCGGTTAGTGGTCCATAGATCCGAATCGACGCCTGCGGGCGGGTCGATTTCAGTGGTCGGTCGGAAGTCGGGCCACGCCGCCGTCGATGGCCGCGCGCGCGACGGCGGCGGGCACGCGCTCGCGCAGACGCGGGTCGAACGGCTTGGGAATGATGTAGTCCGGCCCGAAGCTCAGTTCCTTCAGCCCGTAGGCTTCCAACACCTCGGCCGGGACGGGTTCGCGGGCGAGGGCGCGCAGCGCCTCGACGGCGGCGATCTGCATGGCCTCGTTGATGCGCGAGGCCCGCACGTCGAGCGCGCCGCGGAAGATGAAGGGGAAGCCGAGCACGTTGTTGATCTGGTTCGGATAGTCCGAACGCCCGGTGGCCATCACCAGATCGTCGCGTACCGCCAGCGCCACGGCCGGGCGGATCTCGGGCACCGGATTGGAGAGGGCGAAGACGATCGGACGCGGCGCCATGGCGGCGACCATCTCGGGCGCGACCAGATCCGGCCCGGAGACGCCGATGAAGACGTCCGCGCCCTCCATGGCCTCGGCCAGGGTGCGTTTCTCGGTCTCGACCGCCACGCCGAACTTGTAGGGATTCAGATCCTGACGACCGAGATGGATGATGCCCTGACGGTCGACGCAGAAGATGTTGTCGCGGTGCGCACCGAGCGCCAGCAGTAGACGCACGCCGGCGATCCCGGCCGCGCCGGCGCCCAGCACCACGATGCGGGCCTCGGCGAGCGTCTTGCCTTGCAGCTCCAGGGCATTGAGCAGACCGGCGGCGATGATGATGGCGGTGCCGTGCTGATCGTCGTGGAAGACCGGGATGTCGAGCTGTTCGATGAGCGCCTGCTCGATCTCGAAGCAGTGCGGGGCGGCGATGTCTTCCAGGTTGATGCCGCCGAAGGTCGGAGCGATACGCGCCACCGTCTCGATGAAGGCCTGCGGACTCTCGGCGTCGACCTCGATGTCGAAGCAATCGATGTCGGCGAAGCGTTTGA
The DNA here is from genome assembly GCF_018409545.1 of Allochromatium tepidum. GTDB lineage: Bacteria > Pseudomonadota > Gammaproteobacteria > Chromatiales > Chromatiaceae > Thermochromatium > Thermochromatium tepidum_A. The sequence goes on from NZ_AP024563.1 coordinate 52,404, forward strand.
AGAGCACCGCCTTGCCTTCCATGACGGGTTTGCCGGCCAGTCCGCCGACATTGCCCAGACCGAGCACGGCGGTGCCGTCAGTGATGACCGCGACCAGATTGCCCTTGTTGGTATAGCTGTAGGCGAGATCCGGGTCGGCGTGGATCCGGCGCACGGGCTCGGCCACGCCCGGCGTATAAGCCAGCGAGAGATCGTGCTGGGTCACCGCCGGCTTGGTGACCTCGGTGCCGATCTTGCCCGGTCGCGGCAGGGCGTGGAAGTCGAGCGCCTGACGATTGAGGTCGGCGTCCGGATGGGCCTTGTTCTGCGAATCGGTCACGATGGTCTCCGCATGAGATGAGGAAGGCGCCCAGGGTCGACGAGCTTCCGAGTCAATGAGGCTGGGGTGACATGGCGGAACACGCGCGCGGGCGGACGAACAGGGCGCCATGATCGTCGCGCACGGGCGGCGAGTCAAATGGATGACGCCGAATCGATAGAGTGGGGCAATATCGAATCACCCGAGAAGCGGGTGATCCCGATGATGGATGAACGCGAACGCGCGCTTCACACAGCGACTCGCGCGCAGACGAACAGACGCCGAACCAGGGGGCTGGTGCGGCGCCTATCGGCGAAGGGCGATCTCGGACTGCGCCGGACGGTCGATGCGCGGGAAGACCCTGCCGGCAGATCCCGTGGATCTCAGCGGGAATACTTGCGACGGAACTTGTCGACGCGACCGGCGGTGTCGAGCACCTTCTGCTTGCCGGTATAGAAGGGATGGCAGGCGGAGCAGACTTCCACGTGCATCTCCTTGCCCTTGGTGGAGCGCGTCGTGAATTCGTTGCCGCAGCTGCAGACCACCTTCACGTCATGGTATTCGGGGTGGATTCCTTCTTTCATGATGACCCTTTGGCCCACATGGGCGTAAAAATTCTTGTAAAACGCGGCAATTTACCAGTTCGAATCCAGGCACGCAATCACTGCAAGCGATGCGCGATCGGTCAGGAGACGAACCGCGCGACCAGATCGTCGAGAAAATCACGCCCGAGTGGGGTAGGGGTGAGATGATCACGGCTGAGATCGAGCAACCCATCGCGCACGGCGGCCTGTACTTCAGGCGCGATCCGTGACCAGGGCAGTCCGGTGGTCGCGGTGAAGAGCGCCGTCTCGAACCCATCGGTGAGCCGAAAGGCGTTCAGGGCGAATTCGAGCACCAGGTCCGATTCGCTCAGGAAGCGCCGCGTTCCGAGCGGTCGGCGGGGATCGGCGTCCAGATAGCGATCCGGACGGGCCGGTTTCTCGGTGCGCCGGACGCGCCAAGGCGCGGAGTCGTCTTCCGGTGTGCGGCGCTCGGTCAGCTTGCCGTGCGCTCCGGCACCGATGCCCAGATAGTCGCCGAAACGCCAGTAATTGAGATTGTGCCGGCACCGGCGTCCGGGACGCGCATAGGCCGAGGTCTCATAGCGTCCATAACCGGCGGCCTCCAGACACTCGGCGCCCTCGACGCTCATATCGGCGACGAGATCGGCGTCCGGCAGTTCGGGCGGACAGGCGCCGAACGCGGTGCCGGGTTCGACGGTGAGCTGATAGTAGGAGACGTGCTCGGGTTCCAGCGCGATCAGTGCCTCCAGGTCTGCGCGCGCCGTCTCCAGCGTCTGACCGGGCAGACCGAACATCAGATCCAGATTGAGGTTGTCGAACCCCTGAGCGCGCGCGATGCGCACCGCTTCGCGGGCCTCGTCGGGCGTGTGGATGCGTCCGAGTCGTTCCAGATGCCCTGCCGATAGGCTCTGCACGCCGATCGAGAGCCGATCGACACCCGCCTCGCGATAGGCGGCGAAATGCGCGGCATCGACCGTGCCCGGATTGGCCTCCAGGGTGATCTCGGCGTTGGGGATCAGTTCGACGCGCGCGCGGATGCCGTCGAGCAGACGACGGATCGCCGCGCCTGGGAACAGGCTCGGCGTGCCGCCGCCGATGAAGATCGAACCGATCGGACGACGTGCCGCCGGCTCGCGAAGCTCCAGGTCGAGATCCAGCAACAGCCGTTCGACATAGGCATCGAACGGCGGCGCCTCACGGCCGTCCGGATGCGAGTTGAAGTCGCAATAGGGACACTTGCGCACGCACCAGGGCAGATGGACGTAGAGCGCCGGCGGTCGCTGTAAAGGCGCGAACGAATCCACGGGCTATGGCGCTCGTCTGGTCCGCTCAGCGCCCCTTGTTGAGGCTTTCCTGAAGCAGGGCACCGAAGCTGCCCATGGTCTTCTCAGCCGGCTTGGCCGCCGGCGGCTTAGTGACGGCGACGACCACGGCGGCCGTTGGATCGACCTCGCGGCTCTCGTCGAGCGAGAGACTGATACGCCGCCGCTCCAGATCCACGCCAAGCACGGTCGCCGTCACCTCATCGCCTTCCTTGAGCACCTCGCTCGGATGCTGGACGCGCCGACCGGCGCCCAGTTCGCTGATATGGACCAGGCCATCGACACCGGGCGCCAGCTCGATGAAGGCGCCGAACGGCTGCAAGCGCGCGACACGGCCCTGAATGCGCGTGCCGGCCGGGAACTGCTCGATGGCGTCGAGCCAGGGATCGCGGCTCAGGGCGCGGATGGAGAGCGCGATCTTCTCGCGCTTCTTGCCGTCGGTCGCCGGCTCGATGCGCAGCACACTGACCTCGACCTGCCGGCCGGGCTGCAACACCTCCTTGGGGTGCTTGACGTGGCCGAAGGCGAGCTGGCTGATGTGGATCATGCCCTCCAGTCCGCCGAGATCGACGAAGGCGCCATAGTCCTTGAGCGAGGTCACGGTGCCGGTGAGGACCGCGCCTTCCTTGAGCTGGGCGCGCAGTTCCTCGGCCTTGATGCGCTGTTCTTCTTCCAGTAGCGCGCGGCGCGAGACCACCAGATTGGGCCGACGTCCGCCCTCGAACTTGGTGATCCGGAAGTCGAGCTTCCGGCCGACGAATTCGGACAGATCCTCGATGAAGCGGATATCGATCTGCGAGGCCGGGCAGAAGGCACGGATACCGGCGACCCGGACCTCGCACCCGCCCTTGACCGCGCCCGTCACCTGACCCTGGACCGGCAGGCCCTGACGATAGGCGCGTTCGAGTTCGTCGAGACCATGGTATTTGTGCCCATGCTGGCTGCCGAGCAGCAGCATCCCGCTCTCTTCGTCCTTGCCGGTGACATGGGTCTCGACGGTGTCGCCGACGGCGTACTTGAGTTGGCCCTCGGCGTCGCGGATCGCGGCCAGATCGAGCCGACCCTCGGACTTGGCGCCCAGGTCGACGAAGGCGAACTCCTCGCCGATCGCGATCAGGGTGCCGCTGACCTTGTCGCCCACGGTCGGCTCACCTTTCTGGGCCTGTGGATGGGTCTGGTCGAACTCGTTGAGCAGATCTTCGAAGCTTGCGGACTCGGACATGGTGGGACGAACGCCGTGGGATATGGATGAAACGGACTATTGTAGGGCGGATCGTGCTTGAGATCGCGGATTATTCGGATGGCCAGTGCTCGTCGAGCGCCTCGGTGCTCGTCCAGGGACAATCGGATGGGAAGCGATCGAACGCAATACCGGTTTCCTTGGTCGCCAGGGTGCGCGCATCCAGCCAGGCATCGGACCACCAATCCGGATCGTCGAGACAGGATTTGAGGCTGGGCGTTTTGCGCAGACGGCGGGCTAGGGCGCGTCGCTGTTCGCGAATCGTACTTTCCCAACTCGCGCCGCGTTGCTCCGGCTGATAGCGCCACTTGAGCAAATGGCTCAGCAGTATGGCCATACGATTGGCCAACTCGCGTTGTTCGCTCTTGCCCACGTCCTCGATCTCCTCGGCGATATGTGCGATGTCCAGCAGATCGAATCGTCCGGCGCGCAACAGTCCGGCCTGCTCGTTGGCCCAGGCAATGATGTCGGATTCGTAGCTGTGCATGTGGGCGATCTCCAAGGCTATCTCTGAAGCGTCCAAGCGTCTAAACGGCTTCCAGCCGTGCATAGGTCAGCACCAGCCATTTGGCCCCGACGCTGCCCTTGAAGTCGATCTGGATACGTGCCTGGGCGCCGCGTCCTTCGCTGTTGAGCACCACGCCCTCGCCGAACTTGGGATGACGCACGCGCTGGCCGAGCCGGTAGCCTGCGGGCGCCTGGGCGCCGGCCGAATGCTTGGCCGGACTACCGATAGCGGATTTCGGCGCAAACGCCGGCCGGGCGACACCGCCGCCGCGGACTTCCTCGATCAATTCGGGCGGGATCTCGCGCAGGAAGCGCGACGGCGCCGGATATTCCTCGCGTCCATAGAGCCGCCGACTCTCGGCCTGAGTGAGATAGAGCCGGCGCATGGCGCGCGTCATGCCGACGTAGCACAGCCGCCGCTCTTCCTCCAGCCGCGCCGGATCGTCAGCCGAGAGGCTGTGCGGAAACAGCCCTTCCTCCATTCCGGCCAGGAACACCAGCGGAAACTCCAGCCCCTTGGCGCTATGCAGCGTCATGAGCTGCACGCTGTCCTCGAACGGATCGGCTTCAGCCTCGCCGGCCTCCAGCGCGGCATGGGCCAGGAAGGCACCGAGCGGATCGCCTTCCTCGTCGGACAGATCCTGCTCGAACCGGCTGACGGTCTCGACGAGCTGCTCCAGGTTCTCGATCCGATCCTGCCCCTTGCCGTCCTTGCTGTTCTTAAAGTGCTCGATCAATCTGGTCACTTCGATCACGCGGTCAGCGATTTCGCTGAGCGCGCGACCCTCACTCGCTTCACGCTGACTATCGATCAGATCGAGAAAGCCGCGTAGCGCGTTGCTCGCGCGCGGGCTGAATGCCCCGCTCGTGCTGAGTTCGCGCGCCGCTCGCCACAACGAGACGCCGGCCGCACGTGCCTGCTCACGCACCAGATCGACCGTGCGCTCACCGATGCCGCGTGTAGGCAGGTTCACCACCCGCTCGAACGAGGCATCGTCGTCCGGATTGGCGATCAGACGCAGATAGGCGAGCGCGTCGCGGATCTCGGCACGCTCGAAGAAACGCAGCCCACCATAGACCCGATAGGGGATACCGGCCTGGATCAGCGCTTCCTCGAACAGCCGTGACTGGGCCGTGGTGCGGTAGAGGATGGCGCATTCATCGCGCCGATGCCCCTCGTCGATGAAGCGGCGAATGCGCTCGATGACGAAGCGCGCCTCGTCGACCTCGTTGAAGGCCGTATAGAGGCGGATCGGCTCACCGGCGTCGTCCTGGGTCCAGAGGTTCTTGCCCAGTCGCGTGGGGTTGTTGGCGATCAGCGCATTGGCGGCGGCCAGGATGGTGCCGGTGGAACGGTAGTTCTGTTCCAGCCGGATGGTTTGGGTCGTCGGGTAGTCCTTCTGGAACGACTGGATGTTCTCGACCTTGGCCCCGCGCCAGCCGTAGATGGACTGATCGTCGTCGCCGACGGCGAACAGATGATTGTCGCTGCCGGCGAGCAGACGCAGCCAGGCGTACTGGATGGCATTGGTGTCCTGGAACTCGTCGACCAGGATATGAGCGAAGCGTCGCTGATAATGACCGAGGATGTCCGCCCGCTCGCGCAGCAGCTCCAACGTGCACAGCAGCAGATCCGCGAAGTCGAGCGACCCACTGCGAATGCGCGCCGTTTCGTATTCGCGATAGACCGCGATCATCTTGTCCCGAACGAAGTCGCCGGTCTCGGACAGGTGATGCGGACGCAGTCCCTCGTCCTTCTGGCGATTGATGAAGCCCTGGATCTGACGGGGCGGCCAGCGGGCCTCGTCGATCTGCATCTCCTTGAGCAGGCGCTTGATGAGCCGAAGCTGATCGTCCGAGTCGAGGATCTGGAACTGCTGGGGCAGACCCGCATCCTGCCAGTGCGCGCGCAGAAAGCGATGGGCGAGACCATGGAAGGTACCGACCCACATGCCGCCGACCGGAGTGCCGAGCATCTCGTCGAGTCGACCGCGCATCTCGCGTGCGGCCTTGTTGGTGAAGGTGACGGCCAGTATCGACCAGGGCTGGACCTGTTGGACCTGAAGCAGCCAGGCGATGCGGTGAACGAGCACGCGCGTCTTGCCCGATCCGGCACCGGCAAGGATCAGCAGATGGCCGGGATCGGCGGAAACGGCTTCGCGTTGCGCCGCGTTGAGTGAGTTGAGCAGGGGGGAAACGTCCATCGGGCGATTTTAAACCGACGACCTCTTAATAACTATCTTATATAGATATAAAGATAGTAGTTATAAGGTCTGTGGATAAGTGGATAAGTCTGATTTTTCAATATTGATCAGTGTGTTGAGAGCAAAGACGGCTGTGGATAACCTGTGAGTGAAATGTGCATAGAAAACACCCTGATTTTTTGCGCACACATTATCAACAAGTTATCCACAGGGTTTTCAACAGGTTATCCATTTTCAAGTCATTGATTTTCAAGATTAAAATTTAGCCCACAATCTACGCCTTCGACAGTTCTCGCGCAAGGGCGTACCCGAGAGCCCTCGCCGTAGTAGAATGCACGGCTCGACCCCTGGTTTTCACCCCATTCAAGATCGAGCCCGATTCATGACCCAGCTGCAAAACGACACCTTCCTGCGCGCCCTGATGCGCGAACCCGTTGATTACACACCGGTTTGGATGATGCGCCAGGCCGGACGCTATCTGCCCGAGTACCGTGCCGCGCGCGCCAAGGCCGGCAGCTTCATGGATCTGTGCAAGAATCCGGAGCTGGCCTGCGAGGTCACGCTCCAGCCGCTCGAGCGCTATCCGCTCGATGCCGCCATCCTGTTCTCCGACATCCTGACCGTGCCCGATGCCATGGGCCTGGGTCTGTACTTCGCCGAAGGCGAGGGTCCGAACTTCGAACGCCCGGTGCGCACAGCCGCCGACGTCGAGAAACTGCCGATCCCGGACCCGGAAGGCGAACTGAAGTACGTGATGGACGCCGTCTCCACCATTCGCGGCGCGCTCAACGGCCGCGTGCCGCTGATCGGCTTCTCCGGCAGCCCCTGGACCCTGGCGACCTACATGGTCGAGGGCAGCGGCGGCAAGAATTTCTCCAAGATCAAGGCGATGATGTTCGACCAGCCGGCGCTGCTGCATCGCCTGCTGGAAAAGGTCGCCGACTCGGTGACCACCTACCTCAACGCCCAGGTCGCACGCGGCGCCCAGGCGACCATGATCTTCGACACCTGGGGCGGCTCGCTGGCGCCGGCCAACTATCGCGAGTTCTCGCTGGCCTACATGCAGCGCGTGGTCGAGGGTCTGACCCGCGAGGCCGAGGGCCGCAAGGTGCCGGTGATCCTGTTCACCAAGAACGGCGGTCAGTGGCTCGGCGACATGGCCAAGACCGGCTGTGACGCACTCGGCGTCGACTGGACCACGGATCTGGCCGATGCGCGCCGGATGGTCGAGGATCGGGTCGCGCTCCAGGGCAACATGGACCCCTGCACCCTCTATGCCTCGCCCGAGCGCATCCGTGAAGAGGTCGCACGCGTCCTGGCCAGCTATGGTCACGGCTCGGGCCATGTCTTCAACCTGGGCCACGGCATCACCACGGACGTCGATCCCGAGCGCCCGGCGGCCATGATCGCCGCCGTGCACGAGCTCAGCCGCGCCTATCACGCCTGATCGCGTTCGGTTCGACCACGACAGCCCAAGGCCCGAGTGTCGACCGGCGGGGGGCGCCGTGAATCCGTCCCTGGAGGCTTGATGGCCGCATCCATGCGGCCAACACCCCCGCCGGTCGACACTCGGGCCGCCAACGCCCCGGTCAGCTCGAAAGCCCTGAAGCCCCAAAACCTACCCCTTCTCGCGCCACACGGTCGTGTAGAGATCGTGCCGGCGATCCTTGAGGTTCTGCACCGTCCCGCCGTTGTGCGCCGCCCGTAGCGCCTCCAGCCGTAGATCGGCGAAGGCCACGGTCTCGACGTTGGGCGTGGTATCGGCGGCCACACCGTCGCGGGCGAAGGGGAAGTCGCAGGGCGTCAGGATGCATCTCTGGGCGTACTGGATGTCCATGTTGTGCACGTTAGGCAGATTGCCGACGTTGCCCGACATCACGACATAGCACTGGTTCTCGACCGCGCGCGCCTGACAGCAGTAGCGCACCCGCAGATAGGACTGACGCTCGTCGGTACAGAAGGGCACGAAGACGTTGGGCATGCGCGTCGGATGCGAGCCGCCGATGATGTTGATGTTGTAGCGCACCGCCCATGTCGCGCAGGGCCTCCTTGAGCGGCGTGCCGTTTTCGGTCCTCGGTCGCCTCGTGCGCCATACTGAGTCTGTGGACTTGTCTGAACACGCGATCCACCCTACATCCAAGTCATTGATGTCTCAAGCCGCCCCGTCGTGCGCTTCGGGTAGGCGAGACCTGAAACGAGAGGATTTTTCCGGATGAATGTCATCGAGATACAGGAAACCGGCGGCCCCGAGGTGTTGCGACTGGTCGAACGTCCGCTGCCCGAACTGACCGGGCCGGACGACATTCGTGTCCGACTCTGTGCCGCCGGTGTCAATCCGATCGATACCAAGATCCGTCAACGCGGTCCGATGCTCCCGGAGGGACTGCCCGCCGTGCTCGGCTGCGATGGGGCCGGTGTGGTCGAGGCGGTCGGTGAGGACGTGACCCGCTTCAAGCCCGGCGACGAGGTCTGGTTCTGTCACGGCGGGTTGGGCGGTGCGGCCGGCAACTATGCCGAGTATCGCGTCATCGATCAGCAGTTCGTCCAGGCCAGGCCGCGCGCCGTCGGCATGGTCGAGGCCGCCGCCGCGCCCCTGGTGCTGCTGACGGCCTGGGAGGCGCTGCACGACCGGGCGCGGCTCGCTGAGGGTCAGCGGGTGCTGATCCATGCCGGGGCCGGCGGCGTCGGCCATGTCGCCATCCAGCTCGCGCGGCTGGCCGGTGCGCGTGTCTGCACCACGGTCAGCGGTCCCGAGAAGGCCGCGCTCGCGCATGAACTCGGCGCCGAGTTCTGCATCAATTATCACGACGAGGATCTGGTCGAGGCGGTCATGGACTGGACCGAAGGGCAGGGCGTCGACATCGCCCTGGACACGGTCGGCCCCGAGGTCTTCCGTCGCACCATCCCGGCCATGGCGCACTATGGCGATCTGGTGACGATCCTCGATCCCGGCCCCGAGCTGGATCTCAAGGAAGCCCGACTGCGCAATCTGCGTCTGAGCCTGGAGCTGATGCTGACCCCGATGCTCTACGATCTGCCGCGCGCCCGGCTGCATCAGGGCCAGATCCTGCGCCGTTGCGGCGATCTCATCGATCGCGGTGATCTGCGGGTGCATGTCTCACAGACCTTTGCGCTCGCCGAAGCCGCCGAGGCGCATCGTCTGCTCGAACAGGGCCATGTGACGGGCAAGCTGGTCTTGAATCTGGAGTGAGGCCGATGATCCGACCGAGGTGTGCTTGAACACCATTCCGAGTTTGAAGCGGGTGCGGGTGGCGCTGCTCTCCGATACCCACGGTGCGCTCGATCCGCGTGTGCGCGAGATCGTCGACGACTGCGATCTGGCGCTGCACGGCGGCGACATCGGTCATGCGGCGATCCTCTCCCAGCTCCAGCCGCGTCTGGGTCGGGTGCTGGCGGTCTTCGGCAACAACGACGTGGCGCGCAAGTGGCCGGAGGAAGACCGGCGATTGCTGGTGCACCTGCCCGAGTGGCTGGAGCAGCCGTTGCCCGGCGGCTCGCTGGTGCTCATCCACGGCCATCAGATCCCGGCGCGCAACCGTCATGCCCTGTTGCGCGCGCGCTTCCCCGAGGCGCGCGCCATCGTCTATGGTCACAGCCATCGGTTGGAAACGGATCTCGACGCACGGCCCTGGGTGCTCAATCCGGGCGCGGCCGGGCGCTCGCGCACCCACGGCGGACCGTCCTGTCTGGTGCTGATCGCCGACGCCGACGAATGGCGCGTCGAGAGCTACCGCTTTCCGCTGTCGGTCCCGAGACGGGGAGTGCGCTACACTCCGCGCCATGAACACTCCAAGCACCCCATCGGTCAAACCGCCCAAGTCATTGCTGCGCCAGGTCGGGCGGGCCATCGCTGATTTCCGCATGATCGGCGAGGGGGATCGCATCCTCCTCGGCGTCTCCGGCGGCAAGGACTCGCTCTCGCTCTTACAGATCCTGGCCCATCTGCGCACCTATGCCCCGGTCCGTTTCGAGCTGGCGGTCCTCACCGTCGATCCCGAGGTGCCGGGCTATGATCCGCAGCGACTGAAGGATTATTACGACCGGCTCGGTCTGACCTGGCACTATGAACAGCAGCCGCTGATGGAACAGGCCAAGACGCACATGGACGGCGATTCGTTCTGTGCCTATTGCTCGCGCATGAAGCGCGGCATCATGTACCGGCTCTGTCGCGAACATGGCTACAACGTGCTGGCGCTGGGGCAGCATCTCGACGATCTGGCCGAGAGTCTGCTGATGTCGCTGTTCCACGGCGGTCAGTTGCGCACCATGAAGGCGCACTATCGCAACCAGGACGGCGATGTGCGCATCATCCGTCCGCTGGTCTACTGCCGCGAGCGCCAGACGGCCGACTTCGCCCGTCGTGCCGGCTTGCCCGTGATCCCGGATTCCTGCCCGGCCTGCTTCACCAGGCCGACCCGACGCGAGCACATGAAAGCCTTGCTGGCGCGCGAGGAAGCCGAACACAGCACGATCTTCTCCAGTATCCTCCATGCCCTCAGGCCGATCATGGTCGAGGGCGAACTGCCTGAACCGGGCTGGACATGCCGATCCGAGCCAAGCTCGCCCTCGGACTGATCGCGATCCTCGCGCTCAACCTGCTCGCCAGTCTCCACGGTTTCCACCGCCTCACTCAGGCCGCGAGCCGCGAGGCCGAGATCCTGGAGACCTCGTCGGACATCCTGACGCTGGCCCTGAAGCTTGAGGTCGACCGGCAGGTACGTGGCATCGACCGCGAACCGACCGACCTGCTCGACCGGGTGGTCGAGTCGGCGCTCGCCCATCGCGAGACGACCCTGGCGCGCGTGCAGATCGCCGCCCGTCAGCATCAGCTCTGGAACCTGATCCTCACCGGCGCCCTGATGAGCGGCGCGGCGCTGCTGCTCATGTGGTTGGTCGATCGCTCCATCGGACGCCCGATCGCCACCGCGACGGCTGTGGCGTGACAGATGGATCGCGCGAACGCTGAGTTGGCGCGCGCCGCCCAGGCCAAGGACGAGTTCCTCGCCGCCATGAGCCATGAATTGCGCACGCCCCTGACCTCCATCCTGGGACTCTCCGAGACCATGGGCGATGGCCTGCTCGGTCCGCTGAGCGCCCAGCAGGAAAAGGCGGCGCGCATGATCCACGAGAACGGCACCCATCTGCTGGAACTCATCAACGACATCCTCGACATGTCGCGCGTGGCCTCGGGCCAGATGCATCTGCGCTGGGATCAGGTGCCGGTCGATCAGATCTGCGAGGCCAGTCTGCGGCTGATCGGGCCGGCGGCCAAGCGCAAGGGACTCAGGGTTTCGCTGGCGATCGATCCTCAGGCGTGGTTGGTGCGCGGCGACAGTCGGCGGCTCAAGCAGATGCTGGTCAATCTGCTGGGCAATGCGGTCAAGTTCACGCCTGAGGGCGGGGCGATCGGACTCGACGTCCAGGCCGATCCCGAGCGTGGTGAGCTGTGTTTCGGCATCTGGGATACGGGTGTGGGCATCCCGCGCGAGCAGTTCGAGCGGTTGTTCCAGCCGTTCGTGCAGCTCGACAACCGGCCGGCGCGTCAGTACGACGGTACCGGACTGGGGTTGGCGCCAGGGCAATCGCACGGCTCGGACTCAAGGAGCTGCACGCGACCGTGGCGCAGTGGGTCGCGCGCACGCGCACAGCGGCGGCGCGTGCGCTATCTTGAGGCTCAACATTCAGTCTGGAGGAAGACGCCTATGTCTCAAGCCGCCCTCGAGCCGGCCTGTTACGATGACATACTCGACCTGCCAGAACATCTGGTGGGCGAAATTTTGAACGGCACCCTGTATACGCAACCGCGTCCGGCCGCCAAGCATGCGCGTGCTTATTCGGCTCTGGGCTACCTGATCGGCGGCCCGTTCGACGGCAGTATCGGTGGGCCGGGCGGCTGGTGGATCTTCGACGAACCGGAATTACACCTCGGCGCCGATGTCCTGGTGCCGGATCTGGCCGGTTGGCGGCGCGAGCGGATGCCCGCCATTCCGGATACGGCTTGGTTCGATTTGGCTCCCGATTGGGTGTGCGAAATCCTCTCGCCCTCCACGGCCGCCAAGGATCGCGCGATCAAGCGGCCGATCTATGCGCGCGAGGGCGTCGAACATCTGTGGCTGATCGATCCGCAGACGCGGACGCTGGAGGTCTACCGGCTCCAGGCCGACGGGCACTGGCTGCTGCTCGATACGCTCAAGGACGACAGCCCCGTCAGTCAGCCGCCGTTCGAGGCCGTGACCTTCCCCTTGAACGCGCTCTGGACCGATTGAGCCTTGGGCTGGAAGTCACGCAGCAGATTGGACAGCCGTTGCAGCGTCTCGGGCGTGGATCGCTCGCCATAGCGCGCCGGGACATAGAGCGCGAGGAAACCGCCGACATCCGTGGCCAGATCCGGCCGCGCGGCGGCGATGCGCCGACCATAGTCGCCCGGCCCCTCGTGCGGCAGGCGCGGCAGTCCGACACCGGCCAGCCGCCGGCACAGACGCGCATAGAGCCGTTCGAGCGGGTCGCGCTCGGTGCGTTCGCGCATCAGGACCAGCAGGATGCCGCCCAGGGTCAGCGAGACGGCCAGCACCATCAGCACCGCCAGTCCATATTCCTGCCAGGCGCCCAGCCCGAGCCGATCCATGAGCCGGCGCTGATCCTGAGCCGAGAAATCCAGCACCCAGTTCTGCCAGGTCGCTTCCAGAGTGTCGCCCAGCAAACGCAGATCGCGCATCCAGCGTGCCAGTGCCGCCGCCTCGCCGAGATCGAAGCGCACAGAGGCGCCGGCCCCGAGCAGCTCGGTGGCCACGCGATTGTCGATGCGCGACGGATCGACCGCCGCCGTCGGATCGACCCGCACCCAGCCGCGTCCCTCGATCAGCACCTCGACCCAGGCATGGGCGTCGGACTGACGCACGATGGTATAGCCGCCGAACTCGTTGGTCTCGCCGCCGAGATAGCCGAGCACGATGCGCGACGGGATGCCCGCAATCCGCATCAGGAGCGCGAAACTGCCGGCATAGTGTTCGCAAAAGCCGCTACGGGTCTCGAACAGGAACTCATCGGCCGGGTTGGCGCCGAGTTTGGGCGGCAGCAGAGTGTAATAGAAGTTCTCGCGGTTGAAATGGGCCAGCGCCCGTTGGACGAGTGTCCAGTCGTCGGCGCGTTCTTCGCGACCATCCGAGCCATTGCCGCCCGGGGTACGCCAGTCCTCGACCAGGGCTCGCATCCGGGGGGTGACATTGTCGGGCAGTGCGAGCGCCAGCGCGCGCACCCGCTCGTCCGGCTCAGCGGTGCGATAGCTGAGGACCGAGCGCGCGTTGTAGCGCTTGAGCGCCGTCACCGGCTGGTTCGACAGCAACTGGTGGTCCGGACTGATCGCCGTGCCCTCCGGCTCGCTGACCGGCATGTCGAGCGCGAACAGCCAGCGTTGCTTGGTCGGCTCCATGACCACTTCGTACTCGATCGGGTCGGACGATTCGATCAGTCGCGCCGGCTGCTGCCGGTCGGACGGCGGTGCACCCGGCGTCCAGCGGCGTCCATCCATCTTCCACAGCACCGGACCGCGCCAGTAGAGCTGATTCGAATCCGGACGCCGGTCCGCGAAGCGCGCGCGAAAGGCCAGTTCGCCATTGACCGCCAGTTCGCTGATGTTGCCCGGCTCCATGCTGTCCGACATGCCCATCAAGCCCCTGGAACTGTCGATCCCCAGACTCCAGAGCGGCGCGGTCAGACGCGGAAAGAGCACGAAGAGCACGATGGTGAGCGGGATGGCCTGGAGCGCCAGTCGCGCACTCACCCGCAGCGCCGGGCGCAGACCCGCCGCCCCCAGTCCGCCATTGAGTTCGGTCAGCAGCGTGACCAGACCCAGGGCGATCAGTCCCAGATAGAAGGTGAGCTGGAAGGATTCGTCGAACAGGAACTGCACCACGCTCAGAAACCCGAGCAGGATTAGCACCAGACGCAGATCGCGCTTGGTGTCGAGCTCCAGCAGCTTGAGAACGATCATGGTCGCCAGTAGCGCCGAGCCGCCGTCCTGGCCGGTGACGGTGTGATAGGCCGCCAGACAGTTGCCCAGACCGGCGAAGGCCAGCAGGGCGCGAATCCGGCGGTTGGGTAGTGCCGCCGGCCGGTGCAGCGCCACCAGCCGGATGGCTAGGATCAGGGCCAGGAAGGCTGTTACCTGACCGTCGAGATAGCGCGCGAAGGGCGCGCACGCCGCCGCGACCAGTAGCGTGGTCCAGAGGATCTGATGACGCTCGGGCCGTTCGTCCGCCGGGATGCGATCGATCTTGGGTGCGATGGAATCAGTCTTGTGCATGGCCGAAGAGTGCCAATCGGGTCAGACAGCGTTCGGTATGAGCCGTGCCTTGGGACAGCCCCTCCACCGCGCCGGGCAGACGCAGACCGAAGCGCGTCTGGCCGGCGCTGACGTCGAGCACCTGCCGCGTCAGCAGTCCGAGCCGGATCTCGGGATCGGGCGCGTTGAGCCGTGCCCAGTCGATCCAGACCTCCTGGCCCTGCTCGCCGCCGTATTGCTTGACCACCAGCCCGCGTTCGCGCGCGTAAGCCTTCCAATCGATGTGTCGGATCGAGTCGCCCGGACGATAGCCGCGCGAGCCGAGATAGTCTTCCGCCCCTTCATGACGGGTGCGATGCGGACGTGGGCTGTCGCCGGCGTCATGGCCCGGTTCGGGCGCCTGGGGTGCGGGTTTGGGGAAGACCAGCGTCTTGGCCTCAGTGGCGACATAGGTCCAGGCGCGAAACAATCCCATCGGATGGCGCGTCTCGACCATCACGTCGGTCAGCCGATGCCAGCCGCGCTTCTCGGTCGGCACGGCCAGGGCGACCAGCGCCTGATCCCCGGCGCCGATATGAACCGGCGTCGGCGTCTCGCCGTTCTTGCGCAGACGGATGTCATGGCGCGGACGTTCGCCCTCGGCGCGCACGGCCACCTCGAAGCGCGCCCGTTCCCCGGCGAATACGGGTGATCCGCCGCGCGCCTGCACCGCCAGCCCCAGCAGATTGAACCAAGCATGATGCATGGCCACCAGCCCGACCGAAGCCAGGAAGAAGGTCAGCAGCAGTCCCAGGTTGTTCTGATAGTTCAGTGATCCGAGCAGCATCACCAGCATCACCGCGCCATACATGAACCCGGCGCGGGTCGGCACGATATAGATCTGACGCCCGCCGACACGCGCCACGCCGTCCGGTCCGGGCGGCACCCGGCGCAGCAGGCCGTCGAAATAGCGGTATGCGCGCTCGCGGAGGCTGTCGGAGACTTGGGACATGGCGTCAGGACGTGTCGTTGCGCTCAAGATTCGGCTCGGGTGTCGGTTTGACAGAGGATGTGGCGTCCCGTCGCGTCCGATTCAAACCGGCACGTTGGTCAGGATGAAACGCGCTACCTCGTCGTCTCCGATCCGCTGTCCGGGCTCGCCGCCCGTCAAACGATGCACGGCCACCGAGGGTAGCACCGCCTGCACGTCCTCGGGCATCACATAGTCGCGCCCGGCGAGCAACGCCCAGGACTTGGCCGCATGCAGCAGACCCAGCCCGGCACGCGGCGAGAGTCCATAGGCGAAACGCTCCGAGCCGCGCGTGAACTGTAAGATCGCATGCACATAGTCGATGATCGGCGGTGCGGCATGGATGCGGATCACGGACTTCTGCAACTCGATCAGCTCGGCATTGGTCAGGGCCGGTCGTTGGCGCGCGACCATCTCGCGTCGGTCCTCGCCGGCGAGCAGCGCCTTTTCCTGCTCGGCGGCCGGATAGCCGAGATGGATACGCATCAGAAAGCGGTCGAGCTGCGACTCGGGCAGCGGAAAGGTGCCGACCTGGAACAGCGGATTCTGGGTCGCGATGACGAAGAAGGGTTCGGGCAGGCGCCGCGTCTCGCCCTCGACCGTGACCTGCCGTTCCTCCATCGCCTCCAGCAGCGCGCTCTGCGCCTTGGGCGTGGCGCGGTTGATCTCGTCGGCCAGGATCAGTTGCGAGAAGATCGGGCCGGAATGGAAGCGGAAGCTCTCGGAGGCGCGATCATAGACCGAGACGCCGATGACGTCGGCCGGCAGCAGGTCGCTGGTGAACTGGATGCGCGAATAGTCCAGCCCGAGCAGCCGCGCCAGCAGATGCGCGAGCGTGGTTTTGCCGACGCCCGGCAGATCCTCGACCAGCAGATGACCGCGCGCGAGCAGGCAGGCCAGCGCCAGACGCAGCTCGCGATCCTTGCCGAGGATGACGGCGCCCGCCTCCTGCAGGATGCTCTCGGCGAGGTTGGGACGGGCGGGATTGGATTTCGGATGTAGGCTCATCAGGCACTCGGTGAGATCGCTGGCGCTCGGCTCGAGGCCGAAACGCGGTTTTCGGATCGGGATCAACCGAATTCCACAGGATTTCCATGTCGTTTTCCAGGCCGCGTGCATGGCGTCCAGGGTGCAAGATCGGCGGCAAATCGCCTAAACTGCCGATCCCTCTTTCGTCATCTCCCCACGGATCTGCTCTCCAAGATGCTTGCAAGCGATACCTATGACGTGATCGTGGTCGGCGGCGGTCATGCCGGCACCGAGGCCGCGCTGGCCGCCGCGCGCTGCGGCGTGCGCACCCTGCTCCTGACCCAGAACATCGAGACCCTGGGCCAGATGAGCTGCAACCCGGCCATCGGCGGCATCGGCAAGGGGCATCTGGTGCGCGAGATCGACGCACTCGGCGGTCTGATGGCGCGCGCCGCCGATCGCGCCGGTATCCAGTTCCGCATCCTCAACGCCAGCAAGGGGCCGGCGGTGCGCGCGACCCGTGCCCAGGCCGACCGCCAGCTCTACAAGGCCGCCGTGCGTGCGGCGCTGGAGAACCAGCCGGGGCTGGCGATCTTCCAGCAGTCGGTCGAGGATCTCCTCGTCGACGGCGAGCGCGTGACCGGCGTGCGCACCCAGATGGGTCTGGAGTTCCGGGCGCGTGCCGTGGTGCTCACGGTCGGCACCTTCCTCGGCGGGCGCATCCATGTGGGTCTGTCCAACTATGAGGGCGGTCGGGCCGGTGATCCACCCTCCAACGGGCTGGCGCGACGGTTGCGCGAGCTGCCGTTTCGCATCGAGCGGCTCAAGACCGGGACACCGCCGCGCCTCGACGCGCGCAGCATCGACTACAGTCGGCTCGCCGAGCAGCCGGGCGACGATCCGGTGCCCGTGTTCTCCTTCCTGGGCCGGCCCGAAGACCATCCCCGTCAGGTCAGTTGTCACATCACCCATACCAGCGAGCGCACCCACGACATCATCCGCTCGGGGCTGTCGCGCTCGCCGTTGTTCACCGGGGTGATCGAAGGGGTCGGGCCGCGCTACTGTCCCTCGATCGAGGACAAGATCGTGCGTTTCGCCGACAAGACCTCGCATCAGATCTTCCTGGAGCCGGAGGGACTCACGACCCACGAGGTCTATCCCAACGGCATCTCGACCAGTCTGCCCTACGACATCCAGGAGGCCCTGGTGCGCTCGATCGTCGGGCTGGAACACGCGCATCTGACCCGGCCCGGCTATGCGATCGAGTACGACTTCCTCGATCCGCGCGATCTCAAACCCTCGCTGGAGACGCGTCCCCTGTCGGGGCTGTTCCTCGCCGGTCAGATCAACGGCACCACGGGCTATGAGGAAGCGGGCGCTCAGGGGCTGCTGGCCGGGGCCAATGCCGCGCTCCAGGTCCGGGAGCGCGAACCCTGGCATCCGCGCCGCGATGAATCCTATCTTGGGGTCATGGTCGACGATCTCATCACGCGCGGAACGAATGAGCCCTATCGCATGTTCACCAGCCGTGCCGAATACCGGCTGCTGCTGCGCGAGGACAACGCCGATCTGCGTCTGACCGAGATCGGGCGCAGACTCGGTCTGGTGGGCGATGAACAATGGCGTGCGTTCGAGCACAAGCGCGAGGCCATCGAGCGCGAGCGCGAGCGTCTGCGCGACACCTGGGTGCGGCCCGAGGCGCTCGACCCGGCGTCGGCGACTCAGGTGCTGGGCGAGCCGCTGCGCCGCGAAGCGCGCGCGCTCGAGCTGCTGGCGCGGCCCAATGTCGGCTATGCCGGCATCCGGGTGCTGATCGGTGAACCGCCCGAGCCGGTCGCGCCCGAGGTCGCCGAGCAACTGGAGATCCAGACCCGCTACGCCGGTTACATCGACCGCCAGCGCGCCGAGATCGAGCGCCGGCGCGAGCAGGAGCTCAAGCCGCTGCCCGAGGGCTTCGACTATGCGCAGGTGCGCGGACTCTCGGTCGAGGTGCGCGAGAAGCTGATGCGGGTGCGCCCGGCGACCATCGGACAGGCCGCGCGCATTCCCGGTGTCACACCGGCGGCGGTCTCGCTGCTGCTGATCCATCTCAAGCGGCAGGCTGGTTCGAAGGGGATCGATTGATGTCGTTTGCGATCGACGCGCTTTCGATCAGCGTGTCGCTCGCCTTAACGCGCCGGGGCCATCTGTGGGTTGCAGCCGGATATGGAGCATGAGGTGTTGTCACAGGAAGTGTTGATCAGGCGATCCCCATCGCCCTGCTGGGACTCGTGGCGAATCTGGTCTGCGCCTGGCTGCTAAGGGACGGTCATGACCATCATCACCACCACCATGACCACGATCATCATCACGCCGGGCATCAGGATCCGAATCTGCGCGCCGCCTATCTGCATGTGCTCACCGACGCGGCGACCTCGGTGTTCGCGATCCTGGCGCTGTTCGGCGGCAAGCTACGGACAGCCTCGAACC
Source organism: Allochromatium tepidum (assembly GCF_018409545.1). Taxonomy (GTDB): domain Bacteria; phylum Pseudomonadota; class Gammaproteobacteria; order Chromatiales; family Chromatiaceae; genus Thermochromatium; species Thermochromatium tepidum_A. Next base: position 71,291 of record NZ_AP024563.1, read on the forward strand.
GGACGACGTCCGGCGGGCGCTGAGCATCCACGAGGAAGAGGAACCGGTCCACGTCACCGTGGAGATCAATCGGCGCGCCGCGCCCGGCCGGCGGACCTGACCGGGGCATCGCGACGGCGCATCACAGAATCGGTTCAGAACTCTTCCCACTGATCACCCTCGTCGGCGGCCAACGTCGGCTTGGGCCGTTTGGCGACCGAGGCGCTGCTCGTCTTGCGCGCGGGTTCGGGCGTTTGGGGGCGAGACTGGACCCTGGCTGGAGCCGAGGCGCGGGTGAGTTTGAAGATGGAGACGATCTGCGACAAGACGCGCGTCTGATCCTCCAGACTCTCGGCGGCGGCGGCGGCCTGTTCGACCAGAGCGGCGTTCTGCTGGGTGACTTCATCCATCTGGGCGATGGCCTTGGTCACTTGCTCGATTCCCGAACTCTGCTCACGCGAGGCTCCACTGATCTCATCGACCAGCGTCGTGACCTGACGGAAGCTGTCGAGGATCTCGGACATGGTCGAGCCGGCCTGCGCGGCCAGCTCGGCGCCGCCCTCGACCTTGCCCACCGAGTCGGTGATGAGCTCCTTGATCTCCTTGGCCGCCTGGGCGCTGCGCTGGGCCAGATTGCGCACCTCGGCGGCGACCACCGCGAAGCCGCGCCCCTGCTCGCCGGCACGCGCCGCCTCCACGGCCGCGTTGAGCGCCAGAATGTTGGTCTGGAAGGCGATGCCGTCGATGACGCTGATGATGTCGGCGATGCGCCGGCTCGACTCCCGGATGTCGCTCATGGTGCCGACGACACGCTGGACCATGTCCCCGCCGCGCGCGGCGATGGTGTTGGCGTGCTGGGCCAGTGAGTTGGCCTGTTCGGCGTTCTGGGCGTTCTGCTTGACCGTGGCGTTGAGTTCCTCCATGGAACTGGCCGTTTCTTCCAGGCTTGCGGCCTGTTCCTCGGTGCGCTGACTGAGATCCTGGTTGCCCGAGGCGATCTCGCCCGCGGCGGTGCTGATGGCCTCCGAGACTTCCAGGATGCGTCCGACCACCTCGCGCAGACGCGCGACCGTGGTGTTGGTGTCCTCCTTGACCTGACCGAAGGTGCCGCTGTAATCGGCCTCGATGGTGCGGTTGAGATCGCCCGAAGCCATGGCATTGAGCACGGCGGCGACATCGGCCAGCCCCCGGGCCATGATCTCGATCAGGCGGTTGAGTCCCTCGCCCAACTGTAAGAAAAAGCCGTCCTTGCCCTGGAGCTCGATGCGGCGCGTGAAGTCGCCGTTGGCCGCCGCCTGGACCAGCTCGGCGATCTCATGTTCGGCCGTGACCTCATTGGTGCGATCACGCCATTGCGTGACCCGACCGGCATAATGACCGTCGTCGTCCCAGACCGGCGTGGCGATGAGCCTTAGATGGCGTTTGGCAAAGAGCATGTCGAAGTGTCGGGTCTCGGTGAGTTGCTCGCGATAGGCCGCGGCAACGGCCGGATCCTCGAAATGCTGCGCCAGGGTCGAGCCGATCAAGCGGTCGGGATCGAAATCCGGGCTGTGACGCCGGATCTCAGGCGTCAGGGCTCGCCACAGATCCATGCAAGCCTTGTTCATGTAGATCAACTGGTTGAGATTGTTCGAGATCGTGACCGGCAGGGTGGCATTGTTCAGACCGATACGGATGCGTAGATTCTCCTGCGCCACGCGCCGCGCGTCCTGGATATCGAAGTTGAGCCGGGCCTGGACCGACTTGACCGCCAGCATCATCTCACCGAGTTCGTCCTGGTTGTCGATGACGATGCGGGTGCTGTAGTCGCCGTTGGCGAGGGCTTCCAGATAGCCGAGCGTCTTGCGTAGCGGACGGGTGATCTTACGCACCAGCCAGACGCCGAGCAGGATGGCCGTCACCAGCGCCAACAGTGAGAAGGCGATGGCCTGGCGTTCGGCCAGCTTCGCGGACGCAATGGCGGCGTCGCGCTCGGCTTGCGCGGCACGGCTGACCTTGCCGGCGGCGTCCATGATCAGATCCTTGTAGGAACGCCAGACGACATTGTCCTGGGTGTCATAGATCTCCTTGGCGCCGATCAGGTCGCCGGTGCTGATCCGGATCAACACCTGACCCTGGATGCCGCTGTGGCGCTCGCGTTCCTGCTCGATGCGTTCGAGTACCTGGAGCGCCTCGCGGTCATCGGCCGAGAGCCGGCGCGCCGTTTCCAGATGCTGAGCGAATTGCCGGCTGCCTTTTTCGACATTGTTGCGCGCCTGCTTGTCGCTGGGTTCGAGCAGCAGATAGCGCATGGCGGCGGCCATCTGCAGACCCTCGCCGAGCATGCCGTCGTAGGCCTGTTCCAGGAGCTGGGTTTCATCGTTGATGTGCTGCAATTGCGCGGCGGCACGATCCAGGCTCATGAGCGAGAGCGCCAGCGCCAGCACGAAGAGCGCGGAGATGAGGAAGAGACCGCCCGGTAAGGCCCAGCCGATCGGTGTGTCGTTGATTTTGGCGATGATCCGGCGTAGCGGTCTTTGGGCCGGTTTGCCCGCGCGCAGCCGTGCATAGATCGCCTCGGCTTCGGCGATCTGCTCGCGCGTGGGCTTGCGGCGCACCGAGATATAGCCGGTGACTTTGCCATTCTCGCGTAGCGGCGAGACATTGGCCTCGACCCAGTAGAAGTCGCCGTTCTTGCAGCGGTTCTTGACCAGCCCGGTCCAGGGACGGCCGGACTGGATGGTCTGCCACATGTCCTTGAAGGCCGCCGGCGGCATGTCGGGGTGACGGATGATATTCTGCGGGGCGCCCATCAGCTCCTGTTCGGTGAAGCCGCTGATGTCGACGAAATCCCGGTTGAAGTCGGTGATTCGTCCCTTGAGATCGGTCTTGGAGACGATCAGTTGGTCGTCACGCATCACATGCTCGGTGGCGGTGACGGGCAGATTCATGCGCATGGTTGGTCGTGTCCCCTCATGTCGTTACGGCTTGGGCGCGATTCGGCAAAATCGACCAAGCATTGAATGTCGTGCCGGACAAGTCAAGCCTCGGAAAGGGTTCGATCGGCCTATACTCATCATCTTCCGATCGCAATCTGGAATCCGCCGAGGTGGCTCACATGGTCCGTTTCGCGTCTAGTCGTTTCCTATCGCTGTCCGGTTCCGCCTTGATGGTCGTGACGCTCGGCGCCTGCGTTTCCACGCCCGATTCGGGTGAGGGTCTGGGCATCGAGCCCATCGCGCCCGGTCGCGGCATCGATGATTTCGTCCTGGTCGACTGCCTGCTGCCGGGCCGGATCCGCCAACTCGGAACCCGGATGACCTATCTGAGTCCGCGCCGTATGGTCAAGTCGACCAAGAGCGACTGCGCCATCCGGGGAGGGGAGTTCGTGCTCTTCGATCGCTCGGATTACTCCAGCGCCCTCGCCACCCTGCTGCCTAAGGCACGCGCGGGCGATCCCGTGGCCCAGACCTATGTCGGCGAGATCTATGAAAAGGGGTTGGGACTGCCCGCGCCCGATTACGCCGGCGCCGCCGACTGGTATCGCCGGGCGGCCGAGCAGAATCATGCCCCGGCCCAGATCAATCTGGGGACGCTCTATGAACGCGGTCTGGGGGTTCCGGCCGACAAGGCCAGGGCGCTCGATCTCTATCGCCGTGCCTCGGGGCTGACCGAGGATCGCCTGATCTTCGAGTCCAGACTCAACGCCGAACGCGAGGCCTTCCAGCGCGAGCTTGCGGTGCGCAACCGGGTCGCCGCCTCACTGCGCACCCAGTTGCAGCAGTCCAAGGCCGTCGCCGAAGCGGCTCCGTCGCCGACCCCGGCTCCAGCCTCTCCGAGACCGACCGCGCCGAAAGCGGCCCCGATGACCACACCCGCCCCGGTCGATCCGGTGCAATTGCGGCGTCAGGCCCAGAGTCAGGCGCTCGACGCCAAGAGCGAGGCCGAGCGCATCGAGAGGGAGCTGCATGCCATCGAGCAGCTCAAGCAGAGCGAGGCCGGCGCCTCGGGCAAGGCCGCGCAGCTCGGCAAGCTGGAACTCGTGCGTCGAGATCAACGCCGGTCGTTGCTCGACACCTCGCTTCAGCTCTCGCAGGTCCAGTAGGTGCGTATGAGTCATCGACGGATGATCGGGGCGCTGACAGGACTGGCGCTCCTCGTCTCGGTCGCGACGGCGGCCGAGACGGACACGGACGCTTTCGACCTAACCATTCTGCATATCAACGACCACCATTCGCATCTCGAACCCAGGCTGGACGCGCGGCTGGAGTTCCCTGACCCCCTCGGCGCCATCGAGGTCGAGATGGGTGGTTTCGCCCGTGTCGTGGCCGGAATCCGGGAACTGCGCGCGCGCTATCCGGCGAGTCTGGCCCTGCACGCCGGCGATGCCGTCACAGGCACGCTCTATTACACGCTGTTCAAGGGCGAGGCCGACGCGGCGGCCATGAATCAGGTCTGCTTCGACGCCTATGCGTTGGGTAATCACGAGTTCGACGATGGCGACGCCGGGTTGGCGCATTTTCTCCGGATGCTCACCGGCGATCCGTCCGGCTGCCGGACTCCGGTGCTGGCGGCGAACGTCGTTCCGGCGCTGGGGACACCGCTCTATCCGCGTGCGGGTGAACGCCTGATCCAGCCTGAGGTGGTGCTGAGGGTCGCCGGCCGGCGCATCGGGATCATCGGACTCGACATCTCGGGCAAGACCCGGCGCTCGTCGCGTCCGCTCGACTCGACGGTCTTCCTCGACGAACTCACGACCGCGCAACAGCGGATCGATGCACTCACGGCCCAGGGGATCGACAAGATCCTGCTGCTGACCCATCGGCAGTATCTCAACGATCTCGACATGGCGCTGCGTCTGCGCGGAGTCGATGCCATCATCGGCGGCGATTCGCACAGTCTGCTCGGCGAGTCATTCGCGGGCTGGGGGCTGAATCCGAGCGGTCCCTATCCGACCGAGACACGCGATCCGGACGGCAACCGCGTCTGTGTCGTGCAGGCCTGGCAGTACGCGAGTGTCGTCGGCGAGCTGCATCTGAGCTTTGACGCCGACGGGCATGTGACGCGCTGCGCGGGGACGCCGCATCTGCTCCTGGGCGAGCGATTCGCGCGCGATGGCCGGCCGCTGGACGGCGAGGCGCGTCAGGCGGTGCTCGATGCCGTCGCGGCGGCGCCCGAACTTGGGATCGTCGCGCCCGATCCGTCCACCCTGGCCCTGATCGGGCGCTATTCCGAGCAGGTCGAGCGGCTCAAGCAGACCATCGTCGGGGTAGCGGTTCAGGATCTCTGTCTGGAGCGGGTGCCGGGGCAGGGGTTGAGTGCCATCTGTGACCTGCGCGCGACCCAGGCCCATGGCGGGGACATCCAGCAACTGGTGACGGCGGCCTATCTGGCGCGTGTTCCGGCGGCGGACGTGGCGATCCAGAACGCGGGCGGGGCGCGGATCGACATCCCCGCCGGCCCGATCAGCATCAGCGACGTCTACAGCCTTTTGCCCTTCGCCAATACCCTGGTCGAGCTGCGTTTGACCGGCACCGAGATCAAGAGCGCGCTGGAAGAGGCCGTCGCCGGCTTCATGGATCAGGCGGACGGATCGGGCGGCGCCTATCCGGTGGCGGCCAATCTGCGCTGGGAACTGGATCTGAGCCGGCCGCGCGGACAACGCTTCAGCCGCATCGAGATCCGGCGGCGCGGTGCGCCTGACTGGCGGCCGCTGGAGGACGCCGAGGAAGTGGTCGTCGTGACCAACAGTTTCCTGGCCGGTGGTGGTGATGGTTACGCGACCTTCAAGCGCGCGAGCGAGGAGGGGCGCGCCACCGATACCTTCATCGATTATGCTCAGGGCTTCATCGATTATTTGCAGCAGGATCTCGGCGGCGCGGCGCCCGGTGATCCGATCCTTGCCACGCCGCCCGAGGTTCGGGCGCTTCCCTGCGCCGATTACAGCACCCAGCGCTTCGTCGATGGGTTGGGCCGACCGTTGCAGCCGGACCCGGCGGTGCTTCAGAACTGCGGCGGCTAACCGCCCACCAGGGCCAGCAGCACGCCGGCCGCAACCGCCGAACCGATGACGCCGGCCGCCCCGATCAGCGGATTGACCTTGCCGCCCGTGACCCGATGCATGATCTTGCCCATGATGACGCCGGCGGCGGTGCCGATGCAGAAGGCGAGCGCCCCCAGCAGCAGGATGCCCAGCGTCTCCATGGTCAGGAACTTGTCGGCCGAGAGCCTGGAGCCGACCGCCAGACCCAGCAGGATGGTGACGATGTTGATGATCTCGTTCTGCGCCGCGCGGCTCAGACGCTCGACCACGCCGCCTCGCGCAGCAGATTGCCGAAGGTCAGCATCCCGATCAGAGGCGCGGCCGAGGGCAGCAGCAGGGCACAGAGGATCAGCACCACGAAGGGGAAGACGATGCGCTCCAGCCGCGAGACCGGACGCAACTGCTGCATGACCACCGCACGCTCCTTCTTGGTCGTCAGAGCGCGCATAATCGGCGGCTGGATGATCGGCACCGGGGCCATGTAGGAATAGGCCGCGACCGCGATCGCCCCGAGCAGCTCGGGCGCGAGCTCGGAGGCCAGGAAGATGGCGGTGGGACCGTCGGCGCCGCCGATGATGGCGATCGCCGAGGCCTCCTTGAGCGTGAAATCGAAGCCCGGCAGAAAATTGAGCGCCATGGCCCCGAGCAGCGTGCCGAAGATGCCGAACTGTGCCGCCGCCCCCCAGCAGCAGGGTCGAGGGCCGCGCGATCAGGGCGCTGAAGTCGGTCAGCGCCCCGACGCCCATGAAGATCAGCAGCGGAAAGACTCCGGTCTCGATTCCATCATGGCGTCAGCCCAGCACGATCAGGCTTACTTGATCTTGCCTTCCTTGTACATGACGTGCTGGCGGATGACGGGATCGAACTTCTTGATCTCCATCTTGCCGGGCTGATTGCGCTTGTTCTTGGTCGTGGTGTAGAAGTGACCGGTTCCGGCGCTGGAGTTCAGGCGGATCTTTTCGCGTGCGGCCTTGGCCATGGGGGAATCCTCCGGTTAGACCTTGACGCCGTCGGCGCGCAGGTCGACGAGCACCGCATCGATGCCCTTCTTGTCGATGGTGCGCATGGCCTTGGTGGTCAGGCGCAGCTTCACCCAGCGCTTCTCGGCCTCGACCCAGAACCGCTTTTCGTGCAGATTCGGCAGGAAACGGCGTTTGGTTTTGTTGTTCGCGTGCGAGACGTTGTTGCCGGTGAGGGGGCGCTTACCGGTAACCTGACAGACCTTGGACATGGCGGGAATCCCTACAAGTCGGCGTTGTTCAGTGCTAAAGACCGCGCACTCTAACACAGTGGTCAAAATCGACGCAACAGAAAACCCGATTCTCGTCATCGCCGGCGAGTTGTTGCAGAATGCTGCTCGAACCGCGTCTTTCGACGCTCCAGCGAGGAAAACCATGTATCCCGCATCGCTCTGGATGACACTCGGTGCCGTCGGCGGTCTGCTGACGGTGGCGCTCGGCGCCTTTGGCGCGCACGGACTCAAGGGCCGGATCGATCCGGCGCTCCTGGCCAACTGGAACACCGCCGCCGATTATCTGGGCCTGCACGCGCTGGCACTGCTGGCCTGTGGTCTGACCCTGCTGCATCGGCCCGAGGCCGGGCTGGTGAACTGGGCCGGTTGGGCCTTTGTGATCGGCGTCTGTCTGTTCAGCGGCAGTCTGTTCGCCATGACGCTCACCGGGCTGCGTCAGTTGGGCATGATCACGCCCATCGGCGGTGTCCTGCTGATCCTGGCCTGGGCGCTGCTGGCCGTGGGCGCGGCGCGTCTGGCCGGCCCGTTGGTCTGAGTACGGAGCGAGACCGAGCCTCATGCGTCTGACCCGTCTCCATGTCGACCTCGAGCTGACGCCCGGCGCCGAGTTCGATCTACCGAGCGCCCAGGCCCGTCATGCGGTGCAGGTACTGCGGCTCGAACGCGATGCATCCCTGGTGCTGTTCAATGGCGATGGACACGACTATCCGGCCCGTTTGATCGAGGTGCGGCGCGATCGGGTGCGTGTCCTGATCGAGTCGCGCGGCGACCCGGAGCCGGAATCCAGGCTCGACATCCATCTGGCGCTCGGCATCTCCAAGGGCGAGCGCATGGACTTCGCGATCCGGAAGGCCGTCGAACTGGGCGTGACCCGGATCACGCCGCTCTTCACCCGCCGCGCTCAGGTGCGGCTCGATGGGGCGCGACTCGACAAGCGGCTGGAGCACTGGCGCGGTGTGGTCATCGCAGCCTGCGAACAATCGGGGCGCAGACGCCTGCCGGTGCTGGAGCCGGCGGCCGATCTGGAATCCTGGCTGGTGACGGCGCTCGGGGAGGGCCGGACGCGCGGACTGCTGCTCGACCCGCTCGCCGAGCGGGCGCTACCGGCATTGCCGACGCCCGAATCGGGTCTGACGTTGTTGATCGGGCCGGAAGGTGGACTCGATTCGCGCGAGTGTGACCTAGCGCGGAACCACGGCTTTCAGGGCGTGCGTCTCGGCCCGCGCATCCTGCGCACGGAGACCGCTCCGCTGGCCGCCATTGCCGTGATCCAGGCGCTCTGGGGCGACTTCCGCGATCCCTGAGTCCGGATTCCGTGCTTCAGCCCGACTTCTTGCCGATCAGGGCGTTGATCTCATCGAGCAGCTGCGACTCCTGATAAGGCTTGCCCAGATAGCGATTCACACCGAGCTGGGTGGCATAGTCGCGATGCTTGGCCCCGGTGCGCGAGGTGATCATGATGATCGGCAGATTCCTGAGCCGCTCCGAACGCCGGATGTGGCGCGTGAGCTCGTAGCCGTCCATGCGCGGCATCTCGACGTCGAGCAGCACCACGTCCGGAATCCGCTCGTCGAGCAGTGTCAGCGCCTCGACGCCGTCCTTCGCGGTCAAGACCTCCATGTTCTGCCGGCGCAGCAGACGGCTGGTGACGCGCCGCACGGTCAGCGAGTCGTCCACCACCATGACGCAGACCGATTCGTTCGCCGGCTCGGGCGCAATCAGCACCGGCGCCTGCTCGCGAATGGCCCCCGAGCGCACCAGCGCCAGCGCATCGAGGATGAGTGCGACCCGCCCGTCCGGCAGGATGGTCCCGCCGCTCAACCAACGCACCCCCGCCAACTGTGGTCCCAGCGGCTTGACCAGGATGCGCTGACTCTCCAGCAGGGTATCGGCCTGAAGCGCCACACGCTGATCGCCGATGCGCGCCAGCAGGACCGGCAGCCAGCGCCGCTCGCCGAGTTCCGGTTCCGGCCCGTTCGCCTCCAGCGCCTGACCCAGATAGGCGACGCGATAGCGATGACCGCGCACCGTATAGGTCTTGGTCGGATCGGCATAGATGGCCAGCAGCTCTTCGCGATTGATGCGCGCCAGCCCCTCGACCGTGCTGTGCGGCACGGCATAGACGGTGTCGCCGACCGAGACCAGGAAGGCGTCGATGATGGCCAGGGTCAGCGGCAAACGGATGGTGAAGCGCGCCCCCTTGCCGGGCACCGACTCCAGGCTCATGGTGCCGTTGGCCGCCTTGATCTCGGAGGCGACCACGTCCAGACCCACGCCGCGCCCCGAGATCTGCGTGACCTTGCCCGAGGTGGTGAAGCCCGGCTCCATGATGAATTGCAGCACGGCCTCGTCCGGGAGCTTGGAATCGGCCGTCATCAGACCGCGCGCGATGGCCTTGCTGCGAATGGCCTCCAGGTCCAGACCCTTGCCGTCGTCGCCCAGACTGATGACGGCATCGTTGCCCTCGCGCCTTAGCGCCAGCGTCACCATGCCGGTCGCCGGCTTGCCGCGCGCCACGCGCGTCTTGGTGTCCTCCAGTCCGTGATCGACGGCATTGCGCAGCAGGTGTTCGAGCGGCGCGACCAAGCGGTCGAGGATGGTGCGGTCGAGCTCGACCTCGGGGCCGATGACCTCCAGCCGCGCCGATTTGCCGAGCGTCTCGGCGGTCTGGCGCACCAGACGATGCAGTCGCGGCACCACCTGCACGAAGGGCACCAGGCGCGTGCGCAGCAACCCGTCCTGCAGGTCGTCGGCCAGACGCGCCTGCTGGTTCAGCAGATCGGTCATCTCGCGCTGATAGCCGGCGAGCATCTCCTTGACGCTGATCAAGTCGTTGACCGTCTCGGCCAGAGAGCCGGAGAGCTGCTGGAGACGCGAGAAGCGGTCGAACTCCAGCGGGTCGAACTCGGCGTCATAGTCCGAAGCGGTCTCGGTGCGCTCCGCCGCCTCGCCGCCGCGCTCGAAGCGATACAGGATCTGGGCCTGGGTCTCGATCTCGAGCTGGCGCAGCTGCTCGCGCAGTCGCACCACGGTCTGATCGAGTTCGCCCAGTCCGAAACCGAGCTGGCCGTTGCGCTGGGTCAGACGCCCGCGATAGATGCTGATCTCGCCGGCATGGTTGACCAGACGGTTGAGCAGGTCGGAACGCACCCGGATCTGGGGGACGGCGGCGATGGCTCCGGCTCCCTCGCGGGTGGCGGCTTCGGTCGGAGCGGCCGCCGGTGTCGGGAGCGGTCGCTCCATCGCTGCCGGCGCGCCGGGTTCGGCCGTCTCCGCCGGGCGCATCAGGGCGACCTCGGGCGTGGCGGCTTCCGTCGTCGCTTCGCCGTGCGGTGTGCGCGACAGATGGTCGATGAGCTCGGTCATGCGCGGGATGGCCGCACCCTGTTCGAGTGCGTCGACCTGGAGCGAGAGCATGTCGACGGCGCGCTGCGCCAGTTCCAGCGTGACGTCGTTGATGCCGCTCTGGTCCTCGTCGAGCGCCTTGAGCCGCGTCTCGAGCGCATGGCTGAGGTCGCCGATCGCCGGCAGTCCGGTCAGGCGCGCGCTGCCCTTGAGCGTGTGCAGCAGACGATTGACGCCGGCGAGCGCCGCGCCGTCCTGGGGAGCGAGCAGCCAGTCACGGAACTGACGGTCCAGCTTGTCGAGCAGGTCGCGCGCATCCTCCAGGAAGAGTGCGGCCAACTCGGGGTCGGGGGCGGCCTGCGGCTCCTCCGGTTCGGTGCTCGTTTCCGACTCCAGCGCCGGATCCGTTGCGGGCGGCGGCTCCGGCGCCTCGTCCGCCGTCACTTCTGTCGTGGGCTCCTCGCACTCGGCTTCCGCGAGCTCGAGCGCTCCGAACTCGCCCTCTACGAGCTCGACGAACGACTCGGGCAGGGTCTCTTCGATCGTGACCTGGGTCTCGTGTGCGAAGTCGTCGGCGAATTCGATGCCTTCGGGTTCGAGATCCGGGGACGCGAGTTCCGGCGGTTCGAACTCCTCCGGAATCGACTCGATGCCGGGTGCGGCCGGCGCGTCGACGGACGGTTCGCTCGGTTCCGGGCCGGCCTCGGGCTCCGGGGGCTGAGGTTCGGGCTGGGTCAGTTCGGGCAGCAGCGCCTTGAGCGCGGCGGCACCGAGACCGGAAGCCGGCAGTTCATCGACGCGCTGCTCGATGGCCTCGGCGGCGCGCCGAAAGAGCGCGACGAGCGGCGCGCTCAGCGGCGCGTCACCGGCCAGGAGCGGCTTGACGCAGGATTCCATGGCCTTGGTGACGCGCGCGATGGAGTCGATACCCGACATGCGGGCGCTGCCGGTCAGGGTATGGAGCGCGCGCTCGATGGATTCGTCGACGCGCCGCTCCTCATCGGGTTCGCCGCTGTCCAGGAAGGCGCGCAGAACACTCAGGTGCTCCCTGGTCTCGGTACGGAAGATGTCGAGCAGTTCCGCGTCGGCGGCGAACAGGCTGTCGTGATCGACGACCTCCTCGGCGGCGGCCGGTGTCGCCGCCGCGGGGCCGGTCTCGGGTTCGGCGGTGAGCCGGGGCTCCTCGGGCGGACGTTCGGCGCCGACGCCGTCGCGCAGTCGGGTGGCGCGGAGCACATGGGGTTCGATGTCGAACGGACGGCCCTCGGCCTCGGCCTCGACCAGCTCGGGCAGGACGCGCACCGCCTCGGTGATGCAGTCCAGGATCTCCGCAGAAGGCAGGCGCCGGGTCTCGATGAGCCGGTTGAGCAGGAACTCCATGGCCTGCGCGAAGTCGCCGACCTGGAGCGCACCGACCAGTCGGCCGCTGCCCTTGAGCGTATGGAAACTGCGCCTCAGCGCGGCCAGGGCCTCGGCGTCGGACGGATCGGCTTGCCAGCGCGCCAACTGCATATCGGCCGACTCGAGCTCCTCGCGCACCTCCTCCAGGAAGATGTCCAGGAACTCGGTCTCGCCATCCTCGGACTCCAGATCCGACTCATCGGCCGGACGCTCGGGTTCCGCCGTCATCTCCGGAGTCGCGACCCTGTCCTCGGGGGCTTCGCCCAACTCACCGAGTTCGGCCTGGAGTGCCGATATGGCGCGTCCGGCACGGTCGATCAGGGTGTCGCCGAGCGGCATCGGTTGCTGGAGATGGCCGATATACAGTTCCAGTCCGGCGATGGCGTCGGCCAGATGATCGACCTGGGCGTCGGTCGGGAGACGCCGGCGGCGCACATAGGCCTCCTGCACCAGGGTGCCCACCACCTCGGCCAGATCGGCGGCAGGGTTCTCGCCGAGGATGCGCAGGGCGCCCGACACGCTCGTCAGATATCCCTGGATGGGTCGCAGCGGTTCTTGAGCGCCGGGTTCCTTCTGCCAGTCGGCGATGGCCTCCTTGACCCGCAACAGCTCATAGCCGGCCTCGCGCAGCGTGGCGGCGGTCAGGTCCGAGAGGTCCATGTCCGGGGCGATGAGTCGCTCGGCGCCCGCGTCGCGCCGGTCGGCCAGGGCCAGCAGCACGGATTCGATCCCCAGCAGCTCCATCGCGTAGGACTCGAGCCGCGCGGTCTGACTCCCGAGATCGGCCGCGTCGAGCGTCTGGAAGCGATCGCCCAGGGTGCGCAGACGCGCCGGCAGATTGCCGACCTCGACGTCATCGAGTCGCGCGGCCAGAAGACGCAGTCGATCACTGAAGCCCTGGATCACGTCCTGGGCGACGGTCTCCATGAGCATGAGGCGATCGAAGGTCTGCTTGAGGTCGGCGATCTCGGCGACGAGCTCGCTCGCCAGTCCGGCCGGCGCCGCGTCGGCCTCCAGGATGGTCTGGGTCTCGGCGGTGCTCGGCATGGCCGGCTCAGGGCCGTATTTCATGCGCGCCTCGGCGAGCGCGGCCTCCTCGATCCCGGCGGCGGTCAGGAGTTCGAGCAGCTGTTCGATCAGGGTCTTGGCATCGACCTCGGGCCAGACCGGGGGACGCTGGGTCAGAGGCTTGAGCGCCCAGTCCAGATGACCCATGAGGGTGCGCGCGCGCGGCCCGGATTCGAGTCGGCCATCGTGGAGCGCGGTGCAGAAACACTCGGAGAGTGCGAAGAGATCGGCGAGGGTTCCGTCCTTGAGATAGTCGTGGAGCTGGCGGAACAGCCGGCCGAGCTGGACGAGTCCATGGCCCTCACCCCGGTACCACTCGACCAGATGACGGTGGAACTGGGGACGCACCTGACGCATCACCTCGGCCAGGATGTCCAGTTCCTCCGGAATCCACTGCGAGTCGCCGTCACGATCGGGGATCGCGAAGTTCAGCAGTTCCGAGCGCGTCAGCGGGAGCTGGTCGCAGGCCGAGCGCAGACTGTTGATGATCGACCACAGGCTCAGCGGCGGCTCCTCGAATCCGGCGTCCAGCCGGTCGAGATGATTGCCGAGCTGATCGAGTGCCTGCCCCATGACGACCGTGGCCTCGGCATAGTGCCCCGGATCCGTCTCGTCCAAACGCTCGGCGAGCCTGTGCATTTCCTCGACCAGACGCGCCGGCGTCGTCAGACGCAGGGCCAGCAGCACGCCCTGGACCTGACTCAGGGATTTGAGCACGGCGGCCAGTTCGGTCTCGACATCGAAGTCGGCGCCGGCCTCGACCAGATCGCGGACCGGACGCAGGGTGGCGCCGATCTCGCCCTTGACCCATTTCAGGCCGCCGATCAGCTCTTTGTTCGCCATTGGCTCATCCCTCGCGATGAAGTCCGCCGATCACTCCGGCAACCGGAAGCCGGCCACCGATTTCTGCAGGTCGCTGGCCAGGCCGGCCAGCACCTCGACCGATTCGGCGGCCTTGCGCGTGCCGTCGGTGTTCTCCTCGGTGATGGCGCGGATGGCCTGCACCATGTCGTTGATCTCGGCCGACTGGCGCGACTGACGCTGCGAGGAGTCGGCGATGCGCTTGGTCAGCTCGGCGATATAGGCCGAGACGTTCTCGATCTCACGCAGGGCCTCGCCGGCGTTCTCCGCGAGGTTCGCCCCCTCGACCACGCCCGCCGTGCTCGCCTCCATGGAGCTGACGGCCTCGTTGGTGTCGGCCTGGATGGTGCGCACCAGCACCTCGATCTGCTTGGTGGCATTGCGCGAGCGCTCGGCCAGACGCTGCACTTCGTCGGCGACCACCGCGAAGCCGCGCCCGGCCTCGCCGGCCATGGCCGCCTGCATGGCCGCGTTCAGGGCCAGGATATTGGTCTGGTCGGCGATGTCGTCGATGAGCTCGACGATCTCACCGATCTCCTGCGAGGACTCGCCCAGCCGCTTGATGCGCTTGGAGGTCTCCTGGATCTGCTCGCGGATGGCGTCCATGCCCTGGATGGTGTCGCGCACCGTCTGGGCGCCGCGTCCGGCCACCTCGACCGAGCGTGAGGCGACCTCGGCCGACTCAGCCGCGTTGCGCGCCACCTCGTCGATCTGCACGGTCAGCGACTGCACGGCGGCCGAGGCCTGGGTGATCTGGAGCGACTGGGCGCTGCTGGCATCGGCCAGACGCAGCGAGATGGAGCGGCTGTCCTGAGCCGAGCGGGCGACCTGGGTCGCGGTCTGGTTGATGGTGGCCACCAGTCCGCGCAGGGCCTCGATGGCATAGTTGAAGGCGTCGGCGATGGCGCCGGTCTTGTCCTCTGTGACCGTGGCCTCGACCGTGAGATCGCCGTCGGCCAGATCGCCCAGCTCGTCGAGCAGACGCAGGATGGCGCGCTCGTCGCGCTCGGTCTGCGCCCGGTAGGCCGCCTCGCGGGTCTTGGAGTCGCGCAGGAAGATCAGGACCAGGGCGGCGAGGCTCAGGAGCGACAGGGCCGCGAACACGAGCACCGCGCCCGTGCCGACCGGCAACCCGAGCAGGATGAAGCGACGTCCGGCCTCGCGATAGTGGGTCAACAGCGCCGACAGGGCCGACTCCAGGCCGCCGGCGGACGTCTGGATGCCCGGCAGTTGCGCGATGGCCGTGCGCACGCCGTCCATCCGCCGCAGGATCTCGGTCGAGCGGGTCTCGAGCGTGGCGAACTGCTCGGTCATCTCTTCGAGCGCCGCGCGCGATCCGGCCGTCTCGCTATGTCCGCGCGACCCCGAGATCAGGGCCGAGAGTCCCTCGGCGAAGGCGTTGGTCGATTTGACGACCTCGTCGAGTGACTGACCGGCCTCGGCGCCGCCGAGCAGATAGCGATCCAGCGCCGATTCCAGACGTTCCAGCCGCGAGAGCTGGAGTCCGGCCTCCAGCACCAGGGTCGGCGCGGCGCCCTCGGCGGCGAGCCGCTTGGCCACCTTGGTCATGGTCTCGCGCAGACGCGGGAGCTGCTCGCGCGACTCTCCGATCAGCTTGTGCACCGCCAGGATCGGCTCGCGTGCGGCCAGGATGGCATCGATGCCCTGGGCGAACGGCGTCCAGGATTGCTCGATCTTGCGCAGATCGGCGCGCAGCAGACCGGTCGCCACCTGCTGGGTGGACTCCTCGATGCCCTGGGTCAGATCCACCAGCGTGGCCTGGAAGCGCTGGCGCTCACGACGCAGGCGATCGAGCGTCTCGGCCTCGCCGGTCGCGGCCTCGCGTGCCGAGCGCATCATCTGCTGTGTCAGGATCCGCTGCTCGGCGGCGGTGAAGCCCTGGCGCGCGTTCAGTTGGTCGAGCTGGGCCAGCTCGAGATAGCTGAACAGCGCCAGGATGGCGAAGAACAGCGCGCCGAATCCAAAGGCGATCGCGACCAGCAGATGCGAGCCATCCAGCGCGGGCTTGCCAAGATTGAGTTTGAAGCGTTTCGCCATCTCGTGCCGACTCCTCGGATGAACCCCGACGGAACCGGCGCCTTGGCGATCCGGGACCGACGGGGTTCGACTGCTTTGGATGTATGTGCCGGGATCAGGTGAGCGCGGCGTTGAGCAGCGGATCGGCCATCAGGGCCGTCAGCTCGATCACCGGCAGCGACTGACCGTCGAGCCGATAGGCGGTCTCGACATAGCGCCCGATCGATCCCCAACCCTCGACGTTCCCGGCGACCCGGTCGCTGTTCCGGATATACCGCATACCCACGGCCTCGGAGACGACCAGGCCGCAGGGCAGGTCGTCCTGCCGCACGACCAGGACGCGCTCGCGGCTGCGGACGTGTTCGCGCCGACGCTCGGGCGCGCCGTCCGGAAGACGCTTGCGACTCCGCGGCGGTCCGCCCGTGATCAGGGACGCCAGGTCGTAGATGGGCAGGAGCGTACCGCGATTGTTGGCCACGCCGAGCAGCCAGGGCTTGGTGCCCGGAACGCGCGTGATCTCCCAGGGCAGCTCCAGCACCTCGGCGATCTGCTCCAGGGGCGTGAGCAGGAAATGCCTGTCGACCCGGAACAGCACGGCGGTCCAACTGTCCGGCGGGCGCGCCTCGTCGGGGAGTCCGGCGGCGCGGGCACGGCAGCGCGCGTCGAGCTTCCGGATCAGCTCGTGCAGATCGGTGCGGGCGCGTTGGGTTCTAGCCATGGCTCGCCGGGCCTTCCAGCAGGGTGCGGATGCGTTCGAGCAACAGCGCGTGATCGACCGGCTTGGTCAGATAGTCGGTCGCGCCCTGGCGCAGACCCCAGGTGCGATCGGTCTGGAGATCCTTGGTCGTCACCATGATGATGGGGATGTCGGCGGTCTCGGCATCGCGCCTCAGCAGGCGGGTGGCCTGATAACCGTTGAGCACCGGCATGATGACGTCCATGAGGATGAGGTCCGGGCGAAGCTCGCGGGCGCGCGCGACGCCCTCCTCGCCATTGCAGGCGGTCTCGACCCGATAACCGGCCTTCTTCAGCGTGGTCGAGAGGATGTGCGTCTCGGTCGGCGAATCGTCGACGATCAGGACGATCGGGGGCGTCTCCATGGTCGTCGCGGCGGCGCCCAGATCCCGGTGCGGATTCGGTTTGTCTAGGATGCGTCTCATGGCGTGCTCGGGATTCGAGTGCTTGATATCCTTGCGCATCGATCTCGGCTGGGATCGAACGATGGCTTGGCTGAGGGGCTTGGGGTTCGATTCATGGGCGCTGACGATCGATTCAGGGCGATTCCGTGGATGAGGATGGGGCCAGGCTGGCACGCACGGCGCCGATGAGTTCGTCGGCGGTGAAGGGCTTGGAGAGATAGAGCCGGGCGCCGACCAGACGCCCCTTGGCGCGATCGAAGAGTCCGTCCTTGCTCGAGAGCATGACCACGGGGGTGTCCTTGAACTGCGGGTTGTTCTTGATCAGGGCGCAGGTGTGATAGCCGTCGAGCCGTGGCATCATGATGTCGACGAAGACGAGATCGGGCTTGAAGCTGACGACCTTGCCGAGCGCCTCGAAGCCGTCCTCGGCCAGCCGCACCTCACAGCCGACCTTGGTGAGCAGGACTTCGGCACTGCGGCGGATGGTCTTGCTGTCGTCGACGACCAGAACCCTGGTGCCGCGCAGATCTAGTTCGTCCGGCATGGTGGCTCCTGGTCGGGATGCGGCATGATGAGGATTCGTGCCGCGCCGGAGAGGGCGGCGAAGCCGGTGATGTCAAATGTCTCGAAGCTGGGCGCCATGGTCATCGATGCTGGAGTTCCTTCGCTCGGGTGGAATTCCTGATGCATGGAATGTATCCGGATGCTAGGGTCAAGCGTCCTCCCATGCAAGCGACTCGACTCGGTTTTTCACTTTGTTCGGTTTTTCACTCTGGGCAAGCTATGAATACTCGAATCGGTTTCGTGATGGATCCGATCGGCTCCATCCGGATCAAGAAGGATAGCACCTTCGCCATGCTGCTCGCCGCCCAAAGGCGCGGCTGGTCGCTCTGGTACATGGAGGTCGGCGATCTGTCGTTGCTCGACGGTCAGGCCATGGCGCGAATGCGCGCCGTCGAGGTCGTCGACGATCCGCTCGGCTGGTTCCGGCTCGGCGAGGAGATCGAACGGCCGCTCGGCTGGCTCGACACCCTGCTGATGCGCAAGGATCCGCCCTTCGACATGGAATACGTCTACACGACCTATCTGCTCGAACGTGCCCAGCAGGCCGGCTGTCTGGTCGTCAACGACCCGCGCAGTCTGCGCGACGCCAACGAGAAGGTCTTCACCGCCGCCTTTCCGCAGTGCGCGCCGCCGACGCTCGTCACGCGCCGGGCGCGCGACATCCGCGCCTTCCAGGCCGAGCACGGCGAGATCGTGCTCAAGCCGCTGCACGGCATGGGCGGGGCCTCGATCTTTCGTCTGCGTCCGGACGATCCCAACCTGAGCGTCGTCATCGAGACCCTGACCCGGCATGGTCGGGCCTTCTGCATGGTCCAGCGCTTCATCCCCGAGATCGAGGCCGGAGACAAGCGCATCCTCATGGTCGACGGCGAGCCCGTGCCCTATTGTCTGGCGCGCATCCCGGCCCCCGGCGAGACGCGCGGCAATCTGGCCGCCGGCGCCTCGGCCGAGGCGCGTCCGTTGAGCGCGCGCGATCGCTGGATCGCCGAACAGGTCGGTCCCGAACTGCGCGCACGCGGTATCCTCTTCGCCGGACTGGACGTGATCGGCGACTATCTCACCGAGATCAATGTCACCAGCCCGACCTGTATTCGCGAGCTGGACGCGGCCTATGACCTGGACATCGCGGGCGATCTCATGGACTGCATCGCGGCCCGGCTGCTGGGCGAGCGCGCGGATCGCTCCGATCAGTGACGTCCGTCCTGGAGGGCGCGTCCTTGAAACCAGGTGCGCCATCGGAAACGGGGCGCGCGTATGAGATTCAACCTGGGAGCCATCATCATGGGGTTTGTGCTGTCCCCCTCGACTCTGGTCCGACCGGCGCGCGTGCTCCCGCTGCTGCTCGTGCTGTCGCTGACGCTCGTCGCCTGTCGCGACAAGGCGCCGGTCATGCTCTCGCGCTTCACCGCCTTCGAGACCCAGGTGGATGTGAGTCTGGTCGCCGTGACCCGCGATCAGGCCGAGCGGGCCGCCGCCCTCGTCGCCCAGGACTTCGCCTATCTGGAGCGGGACTGGGCGAGCGACGGCGAGGCCATGGAGCGCGTGAACCGGCTCCTGGCCCAGGGCGAGCCCTTCGTGCCGCCGCCGTCCGTCCGGCGTCTGGTCCGGCTCGGTCAGACGCTGGAAGTCGAGAGCGAGGGGCTGGTCGATCTGGGTCTCGGACGACTGGTTCGGCTCTGGGGCTTCGACTCGGCGAGCGAGTCCGTCCGTCGTCCGCCGACGGGCGAGCGGATCTCGGCTCTGGTCGCCGCCGCGCCGTCCATGGCCTCGATCGAGATCGAGGGTCTGACCCTGCGCGGACGCGATCCGGCCCTGAGTCTGGATTTCAGTCCCATCGCTCGGAGTCAGGCCATCGATCTGGCGATCCGGCATCTCAAGGATCTCGGCGTGCGTAACGCACTCATCCAGGCGGGTGGGGAACTGCGTGCCATCGGCGAGCGCAGCGGCCAGCCCTGGCGCATCCCCGTGCTCCGTCCCAGCGGATCGGCGGTCCTGGCGATCGTGCCGTTGCGCGGCGACGAGGCGCTGGCGACCCTGGGCGAGCAGGAGCGTGCCTTCACGGATCGGGGCCGCCTCTATCACGCCATCCTCGATCCGCGCACGGGGCGGCCGGCCATCGGGGCCCGCTCGGTCACGGTCCTGAGCACGGAGACCACGCACGCGGCCGTGGCGGCGCGGGCGCTCTTCATCGCCGGCCCCAAGGACTGGCGGCGTCTGGCGGCGCGACTGGGTGTGCGACAGGCGCTGCTCGTCGACGCCGAGGGACGTCTGCACATGACGCCGGCGATGGCCGGGCGTCTCGAACTGGTCGACGTCGACGAGCCGATCGAGATCGTCGAACCCGAATGGCCGGCGCCCGATGGGCAGGACGATCGGCCGTCATGATCGGAAGTCCCGTCACGATGCTGGAACCGTCGCGTGAACTGGCCACCCAGGGCACGGGCGTCTCGAGCACGCCCTTCATCGCGGCCCTGGCCGGGGCCGGCTGGCTGCATCTGCTGCTGATCCTGGCCGTCTCCTTCGTGTGGCCCGAGCCGGGGCCGCCGCCCGAATCGGCGATGGAGGTGATCCTGCTCAAGGACATCGGCGCCGGTGCGCCGAATCGCGCCTCCGAGGCCGCGCTGGCGCAGCGCGATCAGGTGGGTGAGTCACCGCGCGGCGACGCGGCGATCCCGACCTTCGGTGATGCCCCCGAGGAGACGTCCGATACGCGCGCGGAGACGGATGGACCGGCCACGGAGTCCGTGCATCCGGCCGAGCCCCCCGAACGCGCGGACGAATCGACGCCGACCGAGGCGCCGCCGCACGACGACCCCTTGGCCCGTCCGGACGCCATGACGCTGCCGCTGCGGGAGCCGCCGACCGCGCCCGTACTCGCCACCGAGGCCGAGGCCCCGCCCCGCCCGGAGGTCGACCCGCTCACGCCGCGTCAGACGGTCGTCGACGCGGCCCAGATCCTCTCCAGCCAGGGGCCGGAGGTCGCGCGGCTCACGTCCAGCCGGACAGCCGGCACCGCCAACGGCGCCAAACGCGCGCGACGCAAGTCGATCAGCGCCAGCACGCGCGAGTTCCGCTACGCCAGCTATCTGGCCGCCTGGGCGCAGAAGGTCGAACGCATCGGCAATCTCAACTATCCGCAGGCCGCGCGCGATCAGCGTCTCTACGGCAGCCTGATCCTACATGTCGCGGTGCGCGCCGACGGCAGTCTGGAGAACATCCGCGTGGTGCGCTCCTCCGGCTTCGAGCTGCTCGACGAGGCGGCGATCCGGATCGTCGAGCTGGCCGCGCCCTTCTCGCCCTTTCCGCCCGACATCGCCGCCGAGACCGACGTGCTCGACATCGTGCGTACCTGGCAGTTCATGCGCGGCGACGTGCTCGGGTGGGAGCGGTGAACATGCGGTTCCATGGGACAGCGGGACGAAAGGGCCGTATGATCGTCCTATCGAACTGGGGCCGGACGGACGCGACTCGCGTCCCGAGGATGGCTTGTCGCGCTTGCCTCATCATGAGCCGATCAGGATACTAACGCCCATGTCTTTCAGTACTTCATTGACCAACCATCTCTTGATCGCGATGCCGGGTCTGCAAGACCCCAACTTCGCGCGCACGGTCACCTATATCTGTGAGCACACGGAGCATGGGGCCATGGGCATCGTGATCAACCGCCCGCTGGAGGTGACGCTCGGCGCACTCCTGGACCAGCTGGAGATCCCGGCCCTGCGTCCGGGCGTGGGTTCCACGCCCGTCTATCAGGGCGGTCCGGTGCAGACCGACCGCGGCTTCGTGCTGCACACGGCCGGTTACAGCTACGACTCCACGCTCAACATTACGCCCGACATCAGCGTCACCACCTCGCGCGATATCCTGGAAGCGATCGCCGGCGGCGAGGGGCCGGATCAGGTGCTGATCGCGCTCGGCTATGCCGGCTGGGGCAGCGGTCAGCTCGAACAGGAGATGAGCGCCAACGCCTGGCTCAACGGCCCGGCGAGCAATGAGATCATCTTCCGCATGGACCCGAGCGCGCGCTGGATGGCCGCCGCCCAGTTGCTCGGCGTGGATCTGAACCTGATGAGCGGCGAGGCCGGGCACGCTTGACGCGCCAGGGTCGCTCATGACGCTGCTCGGATTCGACTTCGGCCCGCGCAAGATCGGCGTGGCCGTGGGCCAGACGATCACCCGCTCGGCCACGCCTCTGACCACGCTGCGCAGTCGGGGCGAGCAGCCGGACTGGACGCGCATCGAGGCCCTGATCCGCGAATGGCGGCCGAGCGCCCTGGTCGTCGGTCTGCCGTTCCGGATGGACGACAAGGAAGTCGAGTGGTCGCCGCGCGTACATCGCTTCGCCCGCCAGTTGGAAGGACGCTATCGTCTGCCCGTGCATCTGGTCGACGAGCGTCTGACCTCGCGCGAGGCCCATCGTCAACTCGCCGAGCGCGATCGGCGCACGCCCACGCCGGAAGCCGTGGACGCGCTCGCGGCGGCCCTGATCCTGGAAACCTGGCTCTGTGAGCAAGTCTGACATCTGGAAGGATGCCGCCGCCATCGAGGCGGCCATCGACACCATGACCGAGCGGCTGCGCGAGCGTCTGGAGCGGCGCGGCATCGAGCGTCCGCTCATGATCGGCATCCACACCGGCGGGGTCTGGGTCGCCGACCGGCTGCACGGGCGGCTGTGACTGGCCGAACCGCTGGGCCATCTGGACATCTCCTTCTATCGCGACGACTTCAGCCGGGTCGGCATGCATCCGCAGGTGCGCCCGTCCTATCTGCCGGTCGGGGTCGATGACCGGCATCTGATCCTGGTCGACGACGTGCTTCAGAGCGGTCGCACCATCCGCGCCGCGCTCAACGTGCTGTTCGACTATGGACGGCCGGCCTCGGTGACGCTGGCCGTGCTGGTCGAGCGCGACGGACGCGAGCTGCCGATCGCCGCCGATGTCGCCGGGTTCGAGGCCGGTTTCGGCATCGATGAACAGATCAAGCTCAGCGGGCCCGAGCCGTTGCTCATGCTGCGCGCCCGCCGGGGCGCACACCCGGTTCGCTGATCCGTACAGTCCGGCTCAGTCCATCCATCCGTACCGGAATTCCATGACGACGCCCAATCCACAGCTCGACGCCCAAGGTCGGCTCAAGCACTTCCTCACCATCGACGGACTGAGCCGTGAACTCCTGACCGAAATCCTCGATCAGTCCGAGGGCTTCCTCGGCGTGTCCCGGCAGGCGGTCAAGAAGGTGCCGCTGTGTCGCGGCAAGGTCGTGGCCAATCTGTTCTTCGAGACCAGCACCCGCACCCGTACCACCTTCGAGCTCGCGGCCAAACGGCTCTCGGCCGACGTGCTCAATCTCAACATCTCGACCTCGGCCACGGCCAAGGGCGAGACCCTGCTCGACACCCTGCGCAATCTGGAAGCCATGCACGTCGACATGTTCGTGGTGCGTCATGCGTCCAGCGGCACCGCGCACTTCATGGCCGCCCATGCCGCGCCGCACGTGAGCATCGTCAACGCCGGCGACGGACGTCATGCGCATCCGACCCAGGCCATGCTCGACATGCTCACCATCCGTCGCCACAAGCCGGACTTCAGCCGACTGCGTGTGGCCATCGTCGGCGACATCCTGCACTCGCGCGTGGCGCGCTCGCAGATGATCGCGCTCAGGACGCTCGGCGTGCCCGATGTGCGCGTCATCGCCCCGCGCACCCTGCTGCCGACACGGGTCGAGGAGGCGTTCGGAGTCACGGCCTATCATGATCTGAGCGAGGGCGTGCGCGATGCCGACGTGGTCATCATGCTGCGCATCCAGCGCGAGCGCATGAACAGCGCACTCCTGCCGAGCGAGCACGAATACTTCCAGCTCTTCGGGCTGACCGAGGAGCGGCTCTCGACCGCGCGCCCGGATGCCATCGTCATGCATCCGGGGCCGATCAATCGCGGGGTCGAGATGGATTCGCAGGTCGCCGACGGGCGTCGCTCGGTGATCCTGGAGCAGGTGACGAACGGCATCGCGGTGCGCATGGCGGTGATGTCCATGTGTCTCGGCAATCAGCATCTCGGCAACAGCCAGAGCCAGGAAGAAGCGACCCATGCTTAACGCCCCCCGCCTCAGCATCCGTCACGGACGGCTCATCGATCCGGCCGGCGGGCACGATGCCGTCGCCGACATCCATCTCGCCGAGGGCCGGGTGCTGGCCATCGGCGCCGCGCCCAGCGGCTTCCAGCCCGACCGCACGCTGGATGCGCGCGGGCAGGTGGTCTGTCCGGGGTTCGTCGATCTGTGCGCGCGGGTGCGTGAACCCGGTCTCGAACAGAAGGCGACCATCGCCAGCGAGGGGCGCGCGGCGGCCGCATCCGGCGTCACCACGCTCTGCTGTCCGCCCGACACCCGTCCGGTCATCGACAATCCGGCGGTGGCGCGGCTGATCCATCAGATCTCCAAGCGCCATGGTCTGACGCGCGTACTGCCGATCGGGGCCATGACCGTGGGGCTGGAGGGCAAGTCCATCACCGAGATGGCCGCGCTCAAGCTCGCCGGCTGTCCGGCGCTCGGTCAGGCCGATCGCCCGATCCGCGACACCCAGGTCCAGCGCCGTGCGCTCGAATATGCCGCGACCTTCGGACTGACGCTGTTCCTGCTGCCGCTCGACCCCGAACTGAGCGCGGGCGGTTGCGCGCACGAGGGCGTCGTCAGCACTCGACTCGGGTTGCCCGGCATCCCCGAGGCCGCCGAGACCGTGGCCGTGGCGCGTGATCTGGCGCTGGCCGAGCAGACCGGGGCGCGCATCCATTTCCGCGGACTCTCGACCGCGCGCGGGGTCGAGATGCTGGCCGAGGCGCGTGCGCGCGGGGTGCGGGCAAGCGGCGACGTGGCGCTGCATCAGCTCTTTCTCACCGAGCATGACCTGGAACATTTCGACGCCAACTGTCATCTCGTCCCGCCGCTGCGCACGCCGGCCGATCGCGATGCGCTACGCGCGGCGCTGGCCGATGGGGTGCTGACGGCGGTCTGCTCGGACCATCAGCCGCACGACCCGGATGCCAAGCTCGGCCCCTTCCCCGAGACCGCGCCCGGACTCTCGGGCCTGGAGACCGTGCTGCCGCTGGCGCTGCGGCTGGTCGAGGAGGGCGTGCTCGATCTCATGGGCATGATCGAGCGGCTCACGGTCGGACCGGCCGCCATCCTGGAGCGTGACCTGGGACGCCTCGCGCCCGGTACTGCGGCTGATCTCTGTGTCTTCGACCCTGAAGCGCTCTGGACGCCGTCGCCGGCGACCTGGATCAGTCAGGGACACAACACGCCCTTCATGGGGCACGAGTTGCGCGGACGGGTGAGCTGGACGCTGCTCGGGGGGCGGATCGTCTTCGAGCGTTGATCCCGATACAACGTAAACAGTGAGCCGCCGGGCGCGTTCTTCCAGCGCACTGGTGTCTCCCGACTGGTGGAGGCATGGCCAATGCAACGCTATCTGATCCGCTTCACGATGCTCTTGGTCCTGATCCTGGGATGGTCGCTCAGGCTCTCAACGGCCGATGCCGTGACACTCGTCGCCGATCGGCCTTCGCCGCAACCCGCCGGCACCACCATCACCTTCACCATCGACGCGCAAGGGACGACGAACGCGCTCTACCGCCTGAGCGCCGGTCCGGCACAGGGGCCGGGACAGCCCGAGATCGTCTACGACGGCTCGCGCGACGACACCCTGGAATGGACGCGGATCGATCCGGGTGTCTATCGCATCGTGGCGACGGTCCTGAACGCCGACACCGGCGAGGAACAGGTCGTCGAGCAACTCTTCAACATCGAGCCGGCCGTGCCGCCGGATACCTCCTGGGCGATGGTGCTGCCGACCTCAAACCCGCTGGTGGCGCTCTATGTCGCGCCGCCCTGTCCGCCGCCGGCACGGATGCACGTGCGCTTCGAGGCTCCGGGTGACGGACGGGTCCAGGCGACCGGCCCGAAACGCTGTGAACCGGGCGTTCCGCTGCATTTCCTGGTGGCCGGGATGCGCGAACGGACCACCTACCGGATGCGGCACGAGATCCTCGGGCCGTTCGATGAGGTCATGGTCGGCTCGGACGCGATCGATTTCACCACCGGCGAGGCGCTGATCGCGATCTCGGAGCATCATCCCGTGTCGCTCGATAGCGGACAGGACGCGACGACCGAACCCCTGATCTGGAGCTCGACCCTCATCGGCAATCCGACGCTCGGACTCGGTCCCTACATCCACGCGACCGATCTCGAGGGGCGACTGGTTTGGTATCTGGATACACCCACATGGGCGATTCGACCGAGCCACGGCGGTACGCTCTGGGTCGTCCGGCCCGACCCGATCAGCGGCGTCCGCGACACCGTGCCGGCCAAGGTCGATCTGCTGGGGCGGGTCGTCAGGCAGACCACGGTCGAGGCGCTCAACCGCCAGCTCGCGCGTCTCGGATACGCGGATCGCATCAACGACATCCATCACGACGTGCGCGACCTGCCGGATGGCCGGATCGCCTTCATCTCGACGGTCGAGCGTCTGGTCACGGACGTGCAGGGACCGGGGACGGTCTCGGTGCTCGGCGACATGATCCTCGTCACCGATCAGAATTTCGTGATCCAGTGGGTCTGGAACGGTTGGGATCATCTGGATCCGACCCGGCCGGCGACGCTCGGCGAGGTCTGCGCGATCGGTGACGCCGGCTGTCCGCCCTTTCATCTGGCCGAGCAGTCAAACGACTGGATGCATTCCAACAGTCTGGCCTATACGCCGGACGGCAATCTGATTCTCTCGGTCAGACATCAGGACTGGATCGTCAAGGTCGAGTATGCCGACGGCGCCGGGGATGGGCATGTGCTGTGGCGGCTCGGACCCGAAGGGGATTTCGCTCTGGTCGGCGGCACGGCGGATGACTGGTTCTCGCACACCCATGACGCGCAGTTCATCAGCGAGAACCGGATTCTGGTCTACGACAACAGCAATCTGCGTTGCGCGGGAGAGACCCCGCCGCCCGACTGCCGGAGTCGGGGTCAGGTGTGGGAGATCGACGAGCGGACGATGACGGCCGAGCTGGTCTTCGATCAGGATCTCGGCGACTTCGCCTTCGCGGTCGGTTCGGCGCAGCGACTGCTGGACGGCGGCTACTGGTTCAATTCCGGAATGCTCGGCAGCTTCGCCGAACCGCGCACGACCTTTCTGGACGTCGGACCGGATGGGGCGACGCGACGCCGGATCGAACTCGATATGTTCCACTACCGCTCCTATCGTCTGCGCGACCTCTACTCGGTTCCGCCGTCCTGGGACACGCCGGCCTGGAACAGCCATCCGCGCCGGCTGTCCACCTGGTAGGTGTGCGTCTCCATCGGCAGGTGCACCTTGACTTACATCAAGTCGTTCGATGGCGCGAAATGAGATGCTCGCGCCATCGAACGATCCTGTTGATCCGAAGCGAGAGCGAGTCTGCCGTCAACTACCCCGCCCTGAAGGGCGGAGCTTGTGAGAGCAAGCTGGGTTGACCAGCCTCAGCCCGCCTGACCGGGACGGTCGAAAGGGGCTCCGTGTGCCACAGGTCGTCAAGACTCACCGGCGGATGCTTCCTCAGTCCGCCGCTCTGAAAGGTCGGGATCATGCAGGCGCAAGGTAAAGCGCCGAAGGTTTTGATCGCCGCGCCGGCGGGAGCCGGTTGCACACATTGGCGAGGGGAGCGACCACGCCGCGAGGTGTCGTCCGTCACCAGGCCCTTACGGGCAGAGCCTCACGGCCCGGCAGGTGGAAAGCCTGCACCTGTTTCCGGCGGCTGCACGGTCGTAGCCGCTCTCCCTCCCCGCCCTGAAGGACGGGGTTTCTCGCGGAGGAACTGATGAGTATGTTCTGTTTCCAGTGCGAAGAAGCGTCCAAGGGTTTTGGCTGCACCACCAACAAGGGTGTCTGCGGCAAGCATTCCAAGACCGCCCATTTGCAGGATCTGTTGGTCTATCTGCTCAAGGGACTGGCGGTCGTCGCCGAAGAAGCCGCCAGACAGGGCACGCCAGATCCGGGCGTGGGGCGCTTCGTCACCGAAGCGCTCTTCATGACCATCACCAATTCCAACTTCGACGACGCGCGGCTCGAAGATCGGATCCGGGCGATCATCGCCCGCCGCGACGCGCTCAAGGCCGCCATCGGCTATTCCGGCGAACTGGAGGCCGTTGACTGGACCGGCACGCCCGATCACTACGACACCAAGGGCCTGGCCGTCGGCGTGCTGTCGCAGGCCAACGAGGACGTGCGCTCACTGCGCGAACTGTTGGTCTACGGTCTCAAGGGCATGGCGGCCTATACCGATCATGCCGCCGTGCTCGGTTTCGAGAAGCCCGAGATCTATGACTTCATGGTCTCGGCCCTGGCCGCCTCGCTGACCGAGTCCGACATCCAGACCCTGATCGGCTGGGTGCTCAAGTGCGGCGAGTTCGGCGTCACCGCCATGGCGTTGCTCGACGAGGCCAATACCGCCAGCTACGGCAACCCCGAGATCACCAAGGTCAATCTCGGTGTGCGCAACAACCCCGGCATCCTCATCTCGGGTCACGATCTCAAGGACATGGAGGAACTGCTCAAGCAGACCGAGGGCACGGGCATCGACGTCTACACCCACAGCGAGATGCTGCCGGCGCACTACTATCCGGCGTTCAAGAAATACGCACACTTCGTCGGCAACTACGGCGGCGCTTGGTGGGAGCAGGACAAGGAGTTCGCCTCCTTCAACGGCCCGATCCTGATGACCACCAACTGCATCACGCCGGTCAAGGACAGCTATCGCGACCGGATCTTCACCACCGGACAAGCCGGCTGGCCGGGCGCCATGCACATCGCCGACCGTCCCGAGGGCGGGGTCAAGGACTTCTCGCCGCTGATCGAGCGCGCCAAGACCTGTGCGCCCCCGACCGAGTTGGAGCAAGGCGAGATCGTCGGCGGCTTCGCCCATGCGCAGGTGATGGCCCTGGCCGACAAGGTGATCGACGCCGTCAAATCCGGCGCCATCAAGCGCTTCGTCGTCATGGGCGGCTGCGATGGGCGTCACAAGCAGCGCTCCTATTACACCGATGTCGCCAGGGCGCTGCCCAAGGAGGCGGTGATCCTCACCGCCGGCTGCGCCAAGTATCGCTACAACAAGCTCGATCTCGGCGACATCGGCGGCATCCCGCGTCTGCTCGACGCCGGGCAGTGCAACGACTCCTATTCACTGGCCTATATCGCCTTGAAGCTCAAGGAGGTCTTCGGCCTGGACGACATCAACGAACTGCCGATCTCCTACGACATCGCCTGGTACGAACAGAAGGCGATCATCGTCCTGCTGGCGCTGCTCTCTCTGGGCGTGAAGCACATCCGGCTCGGCCCGACCCTGCCGGCCTTCCTGTCGCCGAATGTGGCCAAGGTGCTGATCGAGAACTTCGACATCAAGCCGATCGGCGAGGTGGAAGAGGACGTGCGGGCGATGATGGCGGCAGCCTGAAATCGGTTGGAACCGAGCGAGTGGATCACAACATCCACTCGCGACCGTCGCTGTCTCCGACGCCATCCTGTTGCGAGTCCTTTGCGTTATCATCCTGCATTCCTTTGGTTGAGTGTCGAGCGGATGAAAAGGAATGCACAGCATGCAGGCAGATTTTCTGGATGCCCATGAGCGTCACTGGGATGATGCCGAGTTCTTGTTTCTGGCTCAGCGCTGGGCGAATGCCGACCATCTGTACGGTATGGCGACCGAATGTGGTTTGAAGCAGCTCATGCTCGCCTTTGGGATGCCTTACGACATGAACAAGGATCGCCCCAGCCAAAAAGAGGATCGGCAGCACGCCACAGGGGTTTGGACGCGCTTCGAGACCTATCGCGACGGTCATCACCTGGGGGCCGGTTATGTCCTGCCCAACTCCAACCCATTCCGCGATTGGGACGTGTCCCAACGCTATGCCCATCGATCCGGCTTCGATCAGGCACGGGCACTCTCTCACCAAGCCGGTGCACGACAAGTCCGTGATTTGGTCCGGAAGGCTCAACGAGAGGGACTGCTGTGACCACCTTCGATGGGATCCTGCCGATCGTGGCCGAGGTGCTGGATGGGCACCGCGAAGCGATGACCGAACTCGACTGGCTCCTGATCAATCGCGACCTCAATGGGCGGGTTCGCCTGATCGTGCCCGAGACCGTCGAAGCCGACCCGGTCATGCGTGATCATGTGCGTGTCGTGGCCGAGCAACTCGCCGAGCGGCTCGGGTGCCATGCCTATCCAGCGGATCGGGCCATCCTCTATGAGATCAGCCGGGAGCCGGCCTGTCAGGATGCGACCTGCTATCCATTGGATGGCTTCGACAGGGTCTGGATCGTGGATCGTCTGGCCACCGAGGGACGCTGGGAGCGGATCGCCCCTGAAACCGAGGGTGCGCGGCGCATCGTGTTTTTCTCCATCAAGGGTGGTGTCGGTCGCTCCACCGCGTTGGCTGCCACCGCCTGGCACCTGGCCCAAGCAGGCAAGCGTGTGCTGGTGCTCGATCTCGACCTGGAGTCACCTGGATTGTCTTCCAGCCTGCTGCCTCCCGAGCGTCAACCCAAATACGGCATTACCGACTGGCTGGTAGAGGATCTGGTCGACAACACCGATGGGATGCTCGACGGTTTGATTGCCATGAGCAATCTGTCCCACGACGGTGAAATCTATGTCGTTCCTGCCCATGGCGCGGATCCGGGCGAATACATCGCCAAGCTCGGTCGGGTCTGGATGCCCAAAGTGAAGTCGGACGGTTCGCGTGAGGACTGGTCCGCGCGCTTGCAGCGGTTGTTGACGGACTTGGAGCAGCGCCTCCAACCGGATGTCGTTCTCATCGACTCGCGCGCCGGTATCGACGAGGTGGCCTCGACCTGTGTGACGGATCTGGGAGCGAACCTAGTGTTGCTGTTCGCGCTGGAAGGCGATCAGACCTGGAACGGTTATCGTCTGTTGTTCGACTACTGGCGGCAAACGCGCGTGGCGGAAGCCATGCGTGAGCGCTTGCAAATCGTCGCTGCCCTGGTGCCTGAACTCGAACGTGTGGCTTACCTTTCAGGTCTGCGCGAACACGCCTACGGGATCTTCGTCTATTCGCTATACGATGAGATCGCACCACCTTCGACCGAAGCCATTGGGCCAACACCTGATGGTTCGCAGAGATGGCGTGTCGGTGAGCTGGTGGAGGGCTGGAGTTTCGATGAGGCCGACACTGGGGCGCCTCATCATCCCTGGGTGGTGTACTGGCATCGTAGCTTTGCCGGACTCCGTTCGCTGCAAGGTCGACTTGCGGTCATCGATCGCCAAGAAGTGAACTCGATCTTCGGTTCATTACTCGATGGAGTCGGTACCGTCCTTGGGCTGGAGTCTATCCATGACTGAAGCGCAAGCCTTGCGTGAAGCCATTTTGGCCGCGCCGCTAGAGACCAGCAATTTCGGTGAAACCCCACGGCCGGGAACGCTCTACTTGCCGCCATCCCACCTCAAGGCTCTGCGGCTCGACGCGCATGTCGTGGTGGGGAGTCGGGGCGTCGGCAAGTCCTTTTGGACGGCGGCGCTGCAATCCGCTGAGTTGCGCGGACTCTTGGGAACCGCTGCGTCAGAGCTGGCGGGGATCGAGGTTCACGCCGGCTTCGCCAATCGGGAAGCCATCGCCGACTATCCGAATACCGATGTGTTTTCGGTCTTTCTCGATCAGGGAGGCGACCCCTACGACCTGTGGCGTGCAGTGGTCTTGCGTTGGGTGGCAGAGCGTGCAGGGCAAAGCATTCCCAGCGAAAGCTGGGCCGCCACGACCGCCTGGCTGAGGTCCGATCCCGAGGCCGCCGCACGTCTGATGCAGCATCCGCGTGACTGGCGCGGGCTGATCCTGTTCGATGCCCTGGATCGCACCAGCAATGTCTGGCAGCGTATGGACGATATCGTGCGTGGTTTGCTGCGTGCTGTGCTCTGGCTCAAAACCTTCCCAGGCCTCCATGCCAAGGTGTTCTTGCGCGAGGATCAAGCAGAGCGCACCGTCTTCAACTTTCCGGATGCCTCCAAGCTTACGGCTACCAAGGCCGAGCTGACCTGGGCCAGACACGATCTGCACGGACTGCTGTGGCAACGACTGGTCAACGCACCGGATAGGCATGGTCAAAGGCTACGCGGAATTTGCCGAGCGCGCGAAGATTCCGGTATCTGGTTGCTGCCGGATGACATGAAACGCGAAACCGATACGCAGCGATCAGCGTTTGGGCGGCTCGCCGGTCCCTGGATGGGGCGAGACAGGCGGCGAGGCGTACCTTATACCTGGTCGGTCAGCCACTTGGCGGACGGTCGCGGTCAGACTTCGCCGCGTTCGTTTCTAGCGGCGATTCATCAAGCGGCGGAAGATTCCGGCGAACGCTATCCGCAACACGACTATGCGCTGCATTACGAAAGTCTCAAGCGGGGCATCCAGAAGGCTTCAGAGATCCGCGTGACCGAGGTCGCCGAAGATTACCCCTGGGTTCCGGAGGTGCTTTCGGAGTTGAAGGGCATGAATGTTCCCTGTGTCTATGAAGAGATGCTGGCGCGCTGGTGTGAACGCTTTCCTGGTGGACCTCAGGATATTCACCTGGACCGTCTGCCCGCGCAGCATGCGACCCGTGGCTGGGAAGGCATTCGCGAGGATCTACAGCGTCTCGGTTTGATCGAGACCAAAAAGGATGGGCGTATCGACATGCCGGATCTCTACCGGGTCGGGTTTGGCCTGGGCCGCAAGGGAGGTGTCAAACCGCGTAACCGAGGCTCATAGAGACTTTGCGTGTCACCGGACACGCGAAGGCCGCGTCCGCCGGATGGTCATGAACCATCGGCGGACGCGGCCTTATTTCAGTCACAGCCCGAAAGGAGCTGGACCCGGCTGTTACCAGCGCGAGCCGCCGCCGCTACGTGCCGGACGGTCGGAACGCGGCTTGGCCTGGTTGACGCGCAGCGGACGCCCCTTGAGCGGGGTCTCGTTCAGACCCTTGATGGCCGCGTCGGCCTCGGAATTGCTGGGCATTTCGACGAACGCGAAACCCTTGGAATCACCGGTGAACTTATCGGTGATCAGGTTCGCGCTCTCGACATTGCCGTAGGCACCGAAAGCCTCGCGCAGATCGTCCTGGGTCACGCTATAGGCCAGGTTGCCAACATAAATATTCATCAGTCTCGGTCTCTTGGGGAACTTGCGCATCGATTAGAAGGAACTCCGGTGCCGGCCGATGCGCCCGCCGGCTGGAGTGGCAGCGGTTCGGCCTGAGCCGTTCCGCAAAACTGGGATCTCGAACCTACATCAAACCGTCGCGCGTGGACGCGAGCTGCCGCTACGTCCGCCGGGCTTACGCGCATGACTGCGCGGATGCCGGGTCTGGGCGCGATTGCCGTTCTGGTCGCGTCCGTCGGAACGCGGGCGGGCGTGATGCTTGCGCAGCGATTGCGACTGGCGGCGCAGATCGGCCTGGAGTGTCTCGTCGGTCGAGCCGCGTTCCTCGAAGCCGTCGATACGCTGGACGTCGATCCGACGTCCGAGCACACGCTCGATCCCGGCCAGGAGTCCGCGTTCGTCGGGGCTGATCAGCGACACGGCGGTGCCGTCCGAGCCGGCGCGCCCGGTGCGGCCGATGCGATGCACATAGTCTTCGGGCACGTTCGGCAGCTCGAAATTGACCACATGCGGCAGGCGGTCGATGTCGAGTCCGCGCGCGGCGATGTCGGTGGCGACCAGGGCGCGCAGTGAGCCGGCCTTGAAGTCGGCGAGCGCGCGGGTGCGGGCACCCTGACTCTTGTTGCCGTGGATGGCGGCGGCGGTGATGCCGTCGCGTCCGAGCTGTTCGGCCAGCCGGTTGGCGCCGTGCTTGGTGCGGGTGAAGATCAGCACCTGCCGCCAGTCGCCCTGAAGGATCAGATGCGAAAGGAGCGAGCGCTTGGCGTCACGTGCCACCGGATGGACCACCTGGGTCACTGTCTCGGCGGCGGTGTTGCGCGGGGCGACCTCGATGCGCAGCGGGTCGCGCAGCAGACCGACGGCCAGTTGCTCGATCTCGCGTGAATAGGTGGCCGAGAACAGCAGGTTCTGACGTTTGGACGGCAGCAGCTTGAGCACGCGGCGGATGTCGTGGATAAAGCCCATGTCGAGCATGCGGTCGGCTTCGTCCAGGACGAAGAATTCGATCTTGGACAGATCGACATGGCCCTGACCGACGTGGTCGAGCAGCCGGCCCGGCGTGGCGACCAGGATATCGACACCGCGACGCAGGGCCGTGGTCTGGGGCACCATGCCGACGCCGCCGAAGATCTGGAGCGCGCGCAGCGGCAGATGCTGACCATGGGTGCTGACGCTCTCGCCGACCTGGGCCGCGAGTTCGCGGGTCGGAGTCAGGACCAGGGCGCGCGGGGCACGCTGACGCGGGTCGGACTGACTCAGCAGATGCAGCATCGGCAGGGTGAAGGCGGCGGTCTTGCCGGTGCCGGTCTGGGCGGCGGCGAGCACGTCGCGGCGGGCCAGGACGGCGGGAATGGCTTTGGATTGGATCGGCGTGGGCTGAGTGTAGCCCTGCGCAGCGATCGCGCGCAGCAGTTCGGCCGAGAGGCCGAGCGCGGAAAACGACATGAATGCTCCTGGGTCGGCCTACCCAGGAATACTCGTCTGGGCCGGTCTAGGCGTAGGGTACGTGAGAGTCGCGACGGGTGAACCTTGGGCGGGAGATCAACCGAGAGACGGGCCGCGCCGACCGGATGGCGCGTGGTGTATGAGCCGCTACCATACGCGAATCCCCGGCGAATGCAACCGTTATTTTCGACGCGGTTCAATGGGTACGGAACTCCAAGACTGGAGCCGAGCAGACGGCTGAGCTATTTTAAGCAGTCCGTGCAGCGCCCGGGATGGTCCCGGACGCACCGGACCCGACCCCCCGAGGTTCCTCGATACCATGGCTGATCTCGACACCCCCCGTTCCGCCTATCCCATCACCCGTATGCGCCGGATGCGCCGCGACGACTTCTCGCGCCGCCTGATGCGCGAGACCACTCTGACGCCCAACGACCTGATCTGGCCGGTGTTCGTGCTCGAAGGCCAGGGGCAGCGCGAGTCGGTGCCCTCGATGCCGGGCGTGGAGCGTCTGAGCATCGATCTGTTGATCGAGGCGGCGCGCGAGGCCCATCAACTCGGCATTCCGGTGATGGCGCTGTTCCCGGTCACGCCGATGGAAGTCAAGTCGCTCGATGCACGCGAGGCGTTCAATCCGGATGGGCTGGCGCAACGTGCGGTGCGTGCGCTCAAGGAGGCCGTGCCCGAGCTGGGTGTGATGACCGATGTCGCGCTCGATCCCTTCACCACCCACGGCCAGGACGGTCTGATCGACGAGGCCGGCTATGTGATGAACGACGAGACGGTCGACGTGCTGGTGCGTCAGGCCGTCTCGCACGCCGAGGCCGGGGCCGACATCGTCGCGCCCTCGGACATGATGGACGGTCGCATCGGCGCAGTGCGCGCGGCGCTCGAAGCCGCCGGCCACATCCACACCCGCATCATGGCCTACTCGGCCAAGTATGCCTCCAGCTACTACGGTCCTTTCCGCGACGCGGTCGGCTCGGCGGCCAATCTGGGAACGGGCAACAAGTACACCTATCAGATGGACCCGGCCAACTCCAACGAGGCCATCCACGAGGTCGCGCTCGATCTGGCCGAGGGCGCCGACATGGTGATGGTCAAGCCCGGCATGCCCTATCTGGACATCGTGCGCCGCATCAAGGATCAGTTCGGCGCGCCGACCTTCGTCTATCACGTCAGCGGCGAGTACGCCATGCTCAAGGCGGCGAGCATGAACGGCTGGCTGAATGAGAAAGCGGTCGTGCTGGAAGCCATGGTGTCGATGAAGCGCGCCGGCGCCGACGGCATCCTGACCTACTACGCCAAGGACATCGCGCGCTGGCTGGCCGAGTGACCCACACGCCCATGACCGACCGCTATGCCGTCATCGGCCACCCCATCGCCCACAGCAAGTCGCCCGTCATCCACGCGGCCTTCGCGCGTCAGACCGGGCAGGATCTGGAATACGGACGCCTGCTCGGCGCACTCGACGACTTCGCCGGCGACGTGCACCGCTTCCTGGAGTCCGGCGGACTGGGGCTGAACGTCACCGTGCCGTTCAAGGAGCAGGCCTGGGCGCTGGCCGACGAGCGCAGTGCGCGCGCCGAACTCGCCGGCGCGGTCAACACCCTGATTCGGCTCGACGATGGTCGGCTGCGGGGCGACAACACCGATGGAGTCGGACTGGTACGCGATCTGAGCGACAACCACGGCTTCGACTTCAGGGGCGCGCGCGTTCTGATGCTCGGCGCGGGCGGGGCGGCGCGCGGCGTGCTCCAGCCGCTGCTCGGGACCGGACCGGCGCGTCTGGTCATCGCCAATCGCACGGCGTCCAAGGCGCTGGAGCTGGCGCGGCTCGGCTCGGAGCTTGGTCCGGTCGAAGGCTGTGGATTCGACGGCTTGGCGGACGAGCGCTTCGACCTCATCATCAACGCCACCTCGGCTGGACTGGCCGATGCCGTGCCGGCGATCCCGGACGACTGTCTCGCCGCCGGCGGCTGGACCTACGACATGCTCTACGGCGACCGGCCCACGCCCTTCTGCCGCTGGGGTCGCGAGCATGGCGCGGCACGCGTGCTCGACGGTCTGGGGATGCTGATCGAGCAGGCGGCGGAGTCCTTTCGGCTGTGGCGCGGTGTGCGACCGGATACCGCGCCCGTCATCGAATCGCTACGTCAACCGGAGTCGCACTCATGAAGATCGCGGTATTGGGCATGGGGCTTCTGGGTTCGGAGATCGCGCTGCGACTCAAGCGCCAGGGGCATGAAGTCATCGGCTGGAATCGCAGTACCGAGCGGGCCGAGTCGGCGCGTCAGCGCGGTCTGAACGTGGCGGCGAGCGCCTGGGAGGCGATCGAGGCCGCCGAGATGACGCTGCTGCTCCTGAGCGATGCGCGCGCCATCCTCGATACCCTGTTCGAGCAGGGCGACGCCGACGCGCTCGCCGGACGCATCCTGGTGCAGATGGGCACCATCGCGCCGCGTGAGAGCCGGGAGATCGCCGATCATGTGGCGGCGCAGGGCGGCGAGTATCTGGAAGCGCCGGTGCTCGGCAGTCTGCCCGAGGCGCGCGAGGGTTCGCTCATCCTCATGGCCGGCGGCGACCCGGATCTCTACGAACGCTGTCTGCCCGTCTTCCGCGACCTGAGCCGCGATCCGCGCCTGATCGGTGAGGTCGGGCAGGGCGCGACGCTCAAACTGGCCATGAACCAGTTGATCGCGGGACTGACGGCGACCTTCTCGCTGAGCCTGGGATTGGTGCGCCGCGAGGGGTTGGAGGTCGAGACTTTCATGGAGCTGTTACGCGCCAGTGCGCTCCATGCCAAGACCTTCGACAAGAAACTCGACAAGTATCTGGCCCACGACTATGGCTCGGCCAACTTCCCGCTCAAGCATCTGCACAAGGATGTCGCGCTGTTCAGGCGCGTGGCCGAGGAGGGCGGACTCGATACCCGAATGATCGAGGCCATCGAGTCCGGCTGTCTCCAGGCCGAGGGCATGGGCTATGCCGACGCGGACTATTCGGCGCTCTACGAAGCGCTCGCGCCGCGTCGGACGGAGGAGGATTAGCCGACCGCCGCTCAGGCGGCGCGGCGCGCCCAGGGCAGCATGCGCTCCAGGGCGTGATCGCGCAGGATGTACCGGTGCCGGAAGGCGGCGGCCACATGCAGACCGACGAGCACATAGCGCAGGATCTCCATAACCATGGGTCTTTCAGGGTTGTAACGGTTCGGCCTTCAATCCCGGTCCAGCGCCATCGACAGCCCGCTGACACGCTCGACCCGCCGCCCGAGCGCCTCGCGCACCACGGAATCACGGCTGTAGAGCAGGGTGAAGACCGACTTGGAGCGCGTGATGCCGGTATAGATCAGCTCGCGCGTCAGCACCGGATTGGAGACATCCGGCAGCACGAGCGCGGTATGGGTGAACTCCGATCCCTGCGACTTGTGCACCGTCATGGCGAACACGGTCTCGACCGCCTGCAGGCGGCTCGGCAGGATCCAGCGAATGGCGCCCGTGCCGTCGCCGGCCGGAAAGGCCACGCGCAGCACCATCGGCGCGCCGCCGCCCTCGCCGCGTCGGGACGGCACGCGCAGGGTGAGGCCGATGTCGCCGTTCATCAGACCCAGACCATAGTCGTTGCGGGTGATGAGTACCGGACGCCCCTCGAACCACTGACGCTCGTCGACGCCGGCGATGGGGGCCTTCGCTCCCTGACTCAACAGATGCTGGATGCGCCGGTTCAGACCCTCGACGCCCCAAGGCCCCTGACGCAGCGGGGTGAGCAGCTGAAATCCCGCCTGCGCATCGAGCACGGCGCGCGCCCAGGCATCGAAGGCTTCGGGAGCCGCATCGTCCGGAGGGCGCTGTGCGTGCAGCACCGCGAGATAGCCCGCGTGCTCAGGGCCGCGCCAATAGCCCGCGCGCACCAGTTGGTCGAGCTGGGTGTCCTGTTCGCCGGTCAGACGAATCCGCCGGATGTGGCCGAGACCCGGATCAGTGCGGGCGGCCGGATCGGACTGACGGGCGAAGAGCGTATCGAGCGCCGTCAATGGATCGCGCACCGGTTGACCATCCAGTACCCCCGTATTGACCAGTTCGGCCAGAGCACCGATGCCGCCCTCGGCGCGGAAACGGTAGCTGTGACGCAACATGACGATGGCCTGATCCGGCGGGCGGCCGGCCGGGTCGATCAGATCCTCGGGAAGCCGCGCGCCGGTCACGCGCTCCAGCCACGCGCGCGTCTGTGGGGTGTAATGGGCCGCGCGCGCGTGTCGGCACAGATCCCCCAGCACCGCGCCGGCCTCGACCGAGGCCAACTGGTCCTTGTCGCCGAGCATGATCAGGCGCGCGTCGGGGCGCAACGCCTCCAGCAGTGCCGCCATCATCTCCACGTCGATCATCGAGGCTTCGTCGACGACGACGATGTCGGCCGGCAGCGGCTGACCGGCGTGATAGCGGAAGTGCCGGCTGTCGGGTCGGGTGCCGAGCAGGCGATGCAGGGTGGTGGCCTGGGTCGGGATCGCCGGGCGTAGCGCGTCCTCGCCGCCGGGGAGTCGGTCGAAGGGCAGGTTGGCGACCTGACCGGCGATGGATTCGTTGAGCCGTGCGGCGGCCTTGCCGGTCGGGGCGGCCAGACGGATGCGCAGCGGCGGTCCGCCGGCCTCCAGCGCCAGTCCTTGCAGCAGGGCGAGCAGACGCACGACCGTGGTGGTCTTGCCGGTGCCCGGACCGCCGGTGACGATGGCAAAGGCACGGCGCGCGGCCAGCGCACAGGCGATCCGCTGCCAGGGCGGTATGTCGGCGTTCTCCTTGGCGAAGAGCACATCGAGCAGTGCACGCGCGGCGTCTTCGGGCAGGGTGAGCGGTCGGCTCAGACGCGCCTCGATGCCCGCGCGGATACGTTGCTCATAGGTCCAGTAACGGCGCAGATAGAGCAACGGACGTTCGGGCGTGCCGGCGAGGATCAGCGGGGCTTGTTCGGACTCCGGCGTCGCGGCGATCTCCAGCCTTGCGG
Organism: Allochromatium tepidum; assembly: GCF_018409545.1. Taxonomy (GTDB): domain Bacteria; phylum Pseudomonadota; class Gammaproteobacteria; order Chromatiales; family Chromatiaceae; genus Thermochromatium; species Thermochromatium tepidum_A. The sequence continues at coordinate 110,568 of NZ_AP024563.1, forward strand.
TCGTAACGGGCGTCGTGTCCGGGTCGGGAGTCGACCCGATGCCGAGCCGATCCTCAATAGCGCCGCTGTGCGCCAGACGCGCGATCCAGTCATTCAGCGTCAGGGTCGCAAGCTGTTCGGCCAGCTCGGAGCTTGGACCGGGTGGCGGCGTCAGCCAATCGCTGCGGTGCGCGAGCAGGGCGTGCGGATGCTCCAGGGCGCCGGTCAGATCCAGACAGACATGGCCGTGACCGTTGCGCTCGCTGGTCAGGGCGACGGCCAGCAGCACCGCCGGATCGCTCTCGGGCGTCTGTTCCTCGATGAAGCGCGTCAGGGCCAGATCCAGCGGGCGCAGGGCGCCGGATTCGGTCCAGGACTCCAGGCGTGACATCAGGGTTTTCGTATCCATCGATCACACTCCTGCAAAGAGCCGGTCGAGCGACTCGATCAGCACGCGCGACGGTCGGTCCATGAACAGCCCCTGGCTCGCCGACCGGCCGCCGCGCAGAAAGACATAGATCGCCCCGCCGAGATGGCGGTCGTAGTCGTAGTCCGGCAGTCGCGCCTTGAGCTGACGGTGCAGGGCGAGCAGATAGAGGACGTATTGCAGATCGTAGCGCCGCTCGGCGATGGCCGCGCGCATGGCCTCCGGGGTGTAGGCGTTGTCGTCCGGGCCGAGCCGGTTGGATTTCCAGTCGAGCACGTAATAACGTCCCTGATGCTCGAACACCAGATCGATAAAGCCCTTGATCATCCCGTTCAGGTAGGTCGTGTTGAGTTGGGGGCGTTCGAGACCGGCGAGCGTGTGCTGAGTGACGAGTTGATCGAGTCGGCGCAGATCGACGGCGCGGCCCTCGATCCAGAACTCCAGTTCGACCTGATAGCGGCTGGGATCGAGGTCGGCGAATCGCAGTCGTGGAACCGTGCCGTCGGGCAGGGCGAGTGCGTCGAGATGCCAGGTGCGATCGAGCAGTGTGGTCAGCCAGGCGTCGAGCGGTTCGACCCAGTCGCCCAGTCGGCGCGGTGTGCAGCGCTGTTCGAGCATCCGGCGCCGCGCATCGGCTCTGGCCAGCGCGGCGGCGAAGCCGTGTCGGCCCGCGTCGGGGTGATCGGTTCGCTTCGGTGCGCGCTGAGTCGCCGCCCATTCCAGCAGCCCATGCAGGAAGGTGCCATAGCGTCCGCCGCGCGGGAAGGCGTGCAAGGTGCCTGGGGGAGACTGGATCTCCTGGGATTCGCCGGCGTCCGACTCCTCGCGTGCGGTCTCATCGCTCGCCGTTTCGACCGAATCGACGGGTGACACGGGCAGGGAGGTCGCGGATGCCTCGGCCTCGATTCCATCGCTCTCGGCCAACTGCGCGCCTCGGCTCAGCGCCGAGTAACTGCTGATCCACCAGGCACGCGGGCGCCAGTCGGGCGCGGGGCGGGCGTCTTCGAGTTCGACCTCGGTCTCGGCCTGATAGGGCGCAGGATCGGCGGCGGGCGGGTCGATCAGGGTCACGCAGGACAGTCGGCGCAGTCGGGCGGCCAGATCGCCGTTGCCGGTTGCATGGGCCTCGTTCCCCGAACCCTCGGTTTCGGGCTGATCGTCCCCGGACCACGCGACCGTCCGGCCGTCGAGTCCGAGCAGATAACCGAGCGCCGAGTGTTCGAGATCCGAGATCGCCCCCAGCCCCAGCCAGTTGGCGTGACGCGCGCGCGTCAGTCCCACGTAGAGTTTGCGCAGATCCTCGCCCAGACGCTCGCGGTCGGCCTGGGCGACGAGCGCGTCGTCTCCGCCCAGATGCACCTGGAGCCGATGCGCGGCGTCATGGGTCTTGAGCGGTCGATCCTTGGACTGGGTGCGCCGGCAGTCGGCGATGAAGGGCAGGAACACCAGCGGATATTCGAGTCCCTTGGATTTGTGGATGGTGACGACCCGCACCAGACGCGCATCGCTTTCGAGTCGCAGCTGGCGCGCCTCGGCTGTCTCGCCGGTGGCCGCATCACTGTCGGCGATCGCTTCTTCGAGAAAACGCACCAGGGCCTGTTCACCGTCGAGTTCCTCGCTCGCGCGCTGGAGCAGCTCGCCCAGATGCAGTAGATCCGTCATGGCCCGCTCGCCGTCCGTGGTTCCGAGCAGACGGGCGGCGATCCGGAACTCGCCGATCAGCCGGTAGAGCATGGGCAGGAATCCCTGACGACGCCAGCGTCCGTTGAGGTCGCGCAGCCGCTCGCCCTGGGTCTCCCAATGGAGTTCGTCGCGATTGAGCCGGTCCAGATCCGTCAAGCCCTGGCCGAGCAGGCGGGTGGCCAAGGCCTGACGCATCAGCCGGTCGTCGAAGGGGTCGGCGATGGCGCGCAGCAGCACCGCCAGGTCGCGTGCGATTTGGGTGTCGAAGACGTTGCCGCGCTCGGAGAGGTAGACGCTGGCCACGTCGAGCCGGCGCAGCTCGGTGCGGATGGCATCGGCCTCGCCGCGATTGTTGACCAGAACCGCCAGATCGCTGGGTTCGAGCGGGCGTTCGCCGTCCTGACCCACAGGCAGCAGGGCGCGTCCCTCCTGTCCGAGCCGCAGCAGCTCGGCGATGGTGCGGGCGGCGGCCTCGGCGGTGCGCGCGCGATAGGCGTCCTTGCTCAGCCGGCCGTTGGGGCCGGGTGGGATGACCCAGCCCTGGAGCGGCGGACAGGGCCGGCCGTCGATGGTCAGGGTGCGCTCGGCCTGATCGCGCGGGCGCGCCGGATGGAAGGGAACCGGGTTGCCCTGGCCGTTCGGTTCGCGAAACAGGAAGGCGCCGTGCGTGGCGGTGCGCTCGCCATGCTCGAAGAGGGCGTTGACCGCCGTGATCAGGCCGGTCGAGGAGCGATAGTTGACGTCGAGCGTGTAGTGACGGCCCTGGGTGGCGGCGCGCGCGATCAGATAGGTGTGGATGTCGGCGCCGCGGAAGGCATAGATCGCCTGCTTGGGGTCGCCGATCATGAAGAAGCCGGTGGCGGCGTGATTGGCGTGAATGTCGTAGATGGACGAGAAGATGCGGTACTGGAGCGGGTCGGTGTCCTGGAATTCGTCGACCAGCGCGACCGGGAACTGTCGGCGGATGGCGGCGGCGAGCCGTTCGCGGCCCTCGCCCTGGAGTGCCTGATCGAGCCGGATCAGCAGGTCGTTCTGGGTCAGGATCGCGCTTTGGCGCTTCTCGCGCTCGACGTGGCTCTTGAGCCAGTGGACGGCGTGGGTCAGCAGATCCTCGGTGGGATCGGGCAGGGTGGTGAGTGTTTCATGCAGGTCGGCCAGCGCGCGGCAGGCCGGATCGTCGACCGGGGCCTTGGCGGGATCGTTCCAGATCTCGCCGATGGCCAGTGAGGACATCCGTTGCCAGGACTGGCCGCCGAAGATGTCGGGTTCGGTCTGATCCGGCGTCTCCAGCCAGACCCGCAAGCCCTCCAGCACCTTGGCGCGGTGGTTTTTGTTGAGCGAGTTTTGCTTGAAGGCCTTGTTCTTGACCGCCTGCTCGAAGAGTCGCTCCAGGGCGGCGATATGATCCTGCGTGCGCCAGTCGGTCTTGAGCGTGGCGATCGTGTGTCGGCGGGTCTCCAGACAGCGTCCGACGATCACGTCCGGCGGGTCGGCGATCGGCGGCAGATACTCGGCCAGGGACAGCAGACCTCGGACCGCCTTGGCCAGATCCGATGGCTGCGACCATTGCTCCAGCACGGGTTCCAGACGCTCGGCGGGAAGTCCGAGCAGGAAGGTGCGCCAGTAGTCCTCGGCGGCGTGTTGCAGACGTTCGGCGTCGTCGTTTTCCAGCGTCTGTTCGAAGGCGTTGGCGCTGTCGAAGGCGTGTTCGCGCAGCATCCGGTAGCACCAGGCATGGATGGTGGAGATGGCCGCCTCGTCCATCCATTCGGCGGCCAGTTCCAGGCGGCGGGCGGAGTGCGCTCGATTGTCAGGGGCTATCTGGTCGCGCAGTTCGAGCAACAGGGGGTCGTCCGGACCGGGCGACAGCGGATCACGAAAGATCGCCGCCGCCTCCACCAGCCGGCGCCGGATGCGGTCGCGCAGCTCGTCGGTGGCGGCATTGGTGAAGGTCACGACCAGGATCTCGGGCGGCATGAGCGGGCGCGGGAAGGCCGCTTCGCCGCCATGTCCCAGGATCAGGCGCAGATAGAGCATGGCCAGGGTGAAGGTCTTGCCGGTGCCGGCGCTGGCCTCGATCAGCCGTGAGCCGTGCAGGGGGACTTCGAGCGGGTTCAGTCGCTGGATGGTGGTGTTCATTGGAATTAGAGATCGGGCGGACTCTTGGCGTCTTTCTGCGTCACGCTCGGTATCGTGTGCGTGTAGATCATGGTGGTGCGAACATCGCTGTGGCCGAGGAGTTCCTGGATCGTGCGGATATCGTAGTTGGCCTGGAGCAGATGACTCGCATAACTGTGACGCAGTGTGTGGGCGCCGGCTCGCTTGCGAAGCGCGATCTGGCGCACGGCCTGTTTGATCGCTTTCTGCACATGGGATTCGTGCAGGTGGAAGCGGCGGAATTCGACGGTGTCGGCGATCTCGGTCAAGGTCTTGGCCGGGAACAGCCATTGCCGGACCGGTTCCTTGGCGGCGCGTGTGTATTTGGCGTCCGGGGCGTGTGGTAGGAAGGTTCCGGCGTAGCCGTTGGCCAAATCCTGTTTGCGGATGTGCGCGACCTGTTCCAGTTGGAGTTCGATTTCGGTGCGCAACGATTGTGGGAGGGGCAGGGTTCGATCTTTTTGGCCTTTGCCGTCGTGGACCTTCAGGATCATCATCTCCAGGTTGATGTCCTGTACGCGCAGTTGCAGGCATTCGAAGAGCCGCAGGCCGCAGCCGTACAGGAGTTTGGCGACCAGATCGTAGGGGTAGCTCAGGGCGCCGATGAGCCGGTCGACCTCCCGGCGCGATAGGACGACTGGAATGTAGGGCTTGCGCTTGGCGCGCACCACGCTTTCGACCTGGCCGAATTCCTTCCCCAGGACATGACGAAACAGGAACAGCAGGGCATTGAAGGCTTGGTTCCGGCTGGAGGCCGAGACCTGTTTTTCGACGGCCAGGAAGCTCAGGAAGGCTTTGACGTCTTCGGTCGTCAGTGAGTTTGGCGGCCGATTTTGGACATAGGCGTGCAGTTGGCGGGTCCGGCCGCGATAGGATTTGAGTGTTTTGGGTGAGTAATGTCGGACCTTGATCGCGGTTTCCAGTTGGTCGTAGACGTCTCGCCAGTGCAGGTCGGTGGTGGGTGTTGTCGGCGTCGATGAGCCGTAGGGAGCCGGTTGGGTACTTTGCACCATCGTTGGCGGTGTCTTGTTGTCGGCCGTGGCTCGCTTCTCGCAGGTGGCCTGGGGTGATTTCGAGGGGCGTCGTTGAGTGGGGGCTACGGTGGTTGTTTGAACGGTCGGGGGGCTTGTTCCCGGAGCTTGGCGTCGAAGGCGGTGAGGCTTGAATGATGGGTGGAGTCTTGTTGGTACTTCCGGAAAAAGTCCGGATAGAACCGCAGCCGGCGGCGAAAATATGGCCGATGATTCTCCGCGATTCCGGCGGCGACCATGGCGGAATCGAAGCGGGACGCTAGGGCTGGAGGGGTCTCGCGCATAGGCAGAACTCTGCGGGATAACCTATGTCCTGTGAATGTTATCCCGCAAAATCCCCAGTGTCCACAGCTATATTGTCTGGAGGACGCTGCGTGTGGTAGGGTTAGCCGGAAACATTGTCATACAATCACTGGTTGGAGCCACAAAGGCGCAACATCAAACTCCCTGACGGTCAGAAACGCGGGCTGGCCGTCGGGGCTTAACCAGTCCCGCAAATAGGAGACACATCATGGCACTAATTAAATGGGAACCATTGCGTGAGATTGAGGACATGTTCGACCGTTACACGAAGGCGATGGGCTGGCCTATGAGTCGAGGGCAGGAACTCATTAACACAGGCGACTGGACTCCCCGAGTTGACATCAGTGAGACTGACAACGAATTTATGATCAAGGCGGAAATCCCCGAGGTCAATAAGGAGGATGTCAAAGTCAGTGTGGACAACGGGGTTCTTACCATCCAAGGGGAAAGGAAACAGGAGAAGGAAGAGAAAGGGAAAAAATTCCATCGAGTCGAGCGATATTATGGAAGTTTTGTTCGTAGCTTTACGTTGCCCGACAATATCGACGCAACCAAGATTAAGGCGTCGTTCAAGGATGGCATGCTGAACCTCCAGATTCCAAAGACTGGGGAGGCAAGGCCAAAAGCCATTGAGGTGAAAGTTGAGTAAATAAAGCTCCAACAAAATGCTCCACCGGACGCGCCAAAAGCGGCGCTTCGCTTGCTTTTGGCGCGCCGGTGAGCTTTACGTTAGCTTTACCAAGCAGATTTCCGGCACAATCACATGAACCTTCGCGCAGCCATCGAACAACTGGACAAATTCTGCCAAGAGCGTGGCTGGAACGGCCGGGAATTAAAGACGGGAATAAACTATCGCGTCGGCGGAAAAACAGCAGTATCAATCTACTCCTCTGGCACAGACAAACCAGGCACTATTGAGGTTGCGTTTGAAGTCGACACAATCAGTAAAATCGCCAACGTATCAACATCAACCGTAAACGCCTGGATACGTCAACTTCAAGAGAACATCGGCAGCTACGCAAGGCCAAAGACTCAGTATCAATATCCGAGAGTCGCACTCGCCAGCAATCAGCAACTACAAGAATTCTGGTAGCGGTTTATCCCCCCCGCTCATCAGCCCGCATCTCGTGCTCAAAACGCCGTGAAGGTTAAGCCGCGAGCGGCAAGGCTGGGGCAGGCAATCCTTGGCGACGCTGACGCAAGGCGTCGGTCAGATAAGGCCAAGGGGAGAGACCGCGCCGGCGGCAGGTGTCGATGACGCCGGCCAAGGCGCAGAAGGCGCGCGAGCCCTGCTCGGTGCGCGGGCCTTGACTGACCCGACGCAGAATCACCCAGGGGCGCAAGGCGCGCTCGGCCTCGTTGTTGGTCAGCGGCAGGTGCGGATGCTCCAGCACGACCCGGAAGCCGTCCCAGTCGTTGCGCAACTCGCGCGCAAGCACCTGGGCCTTGTCGGGATAGGGGCCGGCGGCCACGCGCACACAGCACTGCCGGAGGGCCTGGAGCCTCTGACTGTAAGTCTGTCGCAGGCCGTGGGGGCCGGGGGCGGCGCGCGCGGCGTAGACGGCCTGCATCAGCGTCTCGAAGGTGCTCGGAAGCTCCCGGCCAAAGGCTTGGGTCGGGGTGTGGAGGCGCTCGGCCGGGCCGCGGGCCTTGCGCAGGATGGGCGCCCAACAGCGTAGCCGGTGTCCGTAGGCGCGGTAGACCGAGTAACCATCGCTCATGATCCACGGGCTGGGGGTGGGACCGAGGATGGAGTGCAACAGCTCCCGGGTGCGCCGACCGATCACATAGAGGAGGGTGTTGGCGGTCACGAACGCCCACAACCACAACGCCTGATCGTGCTGCGGCCGGCCGGTTTCATCCACAGGCACCGGTTCGGCGTCGCTCAACGCCGCGCGCAACGCCTCCTCGACCACCGGTTCCAGCGCGCGCCCGAGTTCATGGCGGCACTGACTGATGAGCGCCGTCGACAGCGACAGCCCGAACCGGTCGGCGAGAAACTCTTGAATCCGTCGGTGTGAGCCGCCCAGACGCAACGACAGCGCCACGATAAAGCTCGACAAACGTGGTCCGACCAGATGCCGTTCGGTCAGCTCCACCGTCCAGTCCGCCTCGGCGAGCGCGCGTCCCGGTTCGGCGCGCGTGCGATGCCCACACCCACAGCGCACCTCGAAATAGGTGTGCTTGGTCTGGGTGACGACTACACCGGCGTTCCCCGACTCGGGACGCTCCAGTTCCAGTTCATAGCGCCCGGTATAGGCCACCGCCTCCAGACCCTCCAACGCCGCCCCGCAACCGGCGCAATGACTCGGCGCGTGGGACTGTTCCTGATCGATCGGCAACACCCGGCGACGGCTCACCCCCGGATGACCGGGCCGGCGACCCGGGCGACCTTTCGGCTTCACCCCCGCCTTTGAATCACCCCCCACGCTCGCTTCCCGTTTGGGCCTCTCCGATTCTGGGGCCGACTCCGACACCCTATCCGTCGCGCTCCCCGCGCTCGCGTCATCCTCCTCCTCCACTCCCAGCGCCAGACTCTCTCCGCCTCGTTCCCACGGCGCCCGGCTGCTCGGCGGACGCGAACTGTTCTCCGGACTCCGGTTCAGCCGCTCGCGCGCCTCCTTCAGATCCGACAGCAACCGCTTCGATAACGCGCGCAACACCTCGCGCGGCAGTCCGTCAAGACGCGCCTCGTCGAGTTGGCGTAGATCGTTATCCTTCAGGTACATCGTGGCCGGTCGCTCTCAAACCGCAAACCGGTGCAATGGCGCTGTTGCAGCAAATCTCGACATCCTCGTCACGCTCCGATCGGCACGAAACGTCGGGCAGCAAAGGGTGGGGGGTAAACGGTTACTGATCACCCAGATCCGCCAGAATATGCACAACAAACTCATGCCCTTGATGGATAAGCTGTTATTGCGCAAGCGCGCCATCATCGAAAGCATCAACGATCAGCTCAAGAACATCCAACAGATTGAGCATACCCGCCATCGCAGTGTCATCAATGCCCTGGTCAATGTCCTCGCCGCCTTGGTCGCGTACACCTATCAACCCTCCAAGCCGTCCCTCAACCTCACCAAAAAGCAGCTTATCCTATTGAATTCTCAAGATTCTTAAACAAAACTCACGTTGGGTTATATCCGGCCCCTGGATCTGCGCGCCGCCCTCTCGGCCCAGAAGGAAGCGGAATTCCAGGGCAAGCGGCTCGGCGAGATCCTGCTCGAAAAACGTCTGATCCAGGAATATCAGCTCATCGAGGTGCTGGCCGATCAGCTCGGGTTCCTCCACGAGGAACCCAGTTTTTCCACCATCGAGCGCGATCTCCTGTTCCAGGTCAATCCCAACTGGTGCAAACGCTTTCAAGCGGTTACCATGCGCCGCGACGACGAAGGCGTCGTCTTCGCCTTTCGCAATCCGCTCGATGCCGCCGCCCGACAGGCCGCCGAAGGGGTCTTCGGCACTGTGGTCGCCGCGATCAGTACCAGGCGTGCCGTCGAGGACGCCATCAGGAACTACGAGGAAGGCCGCCAGAACGCCCCCAAGGTGCGGTGGAGGTCGACGAGGCCAGCGCAGCGAGCGTCATCGACGGCCTGATCGTCGATGCCCTGACGCTCGGCGCCAGCGACATCCATATCGAGCCGATGCGCCAGCAGATCCGTGTGCGCATGCGCCAGGACGGCATCCTCATGCTGCGCAAGGAATTCGACCTCGCCATGGCGCCGGCCGTCAGTAGCCGGCTCAAGCTGCTGTGTCAGGCCGACATCACTGAGAAGCGCCGCCACCAGGGCGGCGGCTTCCGCTTCGAGGATGTGCAAAAGGGTCTGAAGACCGATGTCCGCGCCTCCTTCTATTCCACCATCTTCGGCGAGAAGATCGTACTGCGCCTGCTCAGCCTCAAGGACGAGCTGCTCGACATCAAGGAGGTCGGACTCTCGCCGCGCGTGCTCGAACGCTTCATCGAGGATGCCCTGGAGCTTCCGAGCGGGGTCATCCTGATCACAGGCCCCACGGGGTTCGGCAAGACCACGACGCTCTACGGCTGCGTCAACTATCTCAACGACATGGAGCGCAGCATCATCACGGCCGAGGATCCGGTCGAATACGTCATCGACGGCATCGCCCAGTGCAATCTCAACCCCAGGATCAACCTCACCTTCGAGGAGACGCTGCGCCACATGGTCCGCCGGGATCCGGACGTCATCGTCCTCGGCGAGATCCGCGATCAGCACTCGGCCGAATCGGCCATCCAGGCGGCCCTGACCGGTCACAAGGTTCTGACGACCTTCCATACGGAAGACAGCATCGGCGGTCTGCTGCGGCTGATGAACATGCAGATCGAGACCTTCGGCCGGCCATCACCCACGACTTGCGAGACATCCGGCGTGCCTGCCCCATCCACCGACACCCCTAAGCCCAGCCAATCCAAGTCGATCAAGGAATTGATCGAAGAGTAGTTCCACCGACTCCCTGTTGAACGAGATCCTGGACAGCCTGCACACCGACATCGGCTATCGGCTGATGACCAAGCGGCAACTGCCGAAGGTCTATGCCCGGATCGCCCTTGATCATCATGCCGAACGCTTCGACGAGGGCGATCCGCTCCTGATCATCATCCGCCTGATGGATGTCCTCTGTCGTAAGCTCGGCGTGGGTCAAGCGGCCGATCCCGAGATCGAACTCGCGGCCACACCCGAGGCCCAGGTGCTGGGCCTCAAGGACATCAAGCTGGCCGAGCTGGAGCAAAAAACAGCAACGCGCTGCTGTCGGCCTAGACGTCAGGGCGCGCGCGCCGCCCACAGCCGCAGACCGATCAGCACCGCGACGAAGAGTCCCAGCCCGCCGCCGATCCAGAGTCCGGCCGTGAGCGGGTCGCGTTCGAAGGTGGCGGTCTGATAGAAGACGGTCGCGGTCAGGAAGGCGATGCCCGTGGTCCAGGCGCCGACGAAGCCCGCCCAGGCTGCGCCCGACTCGCGCACGATGGCGCCGATGGTGGCCACACAGGGGAAATAGAGCAGCACGAACAGCAGATAGGCAAAGGCCCCGGCCTGCCCATCGAAGCGCTCGGCCATGGCGCCGAAGGTGCCGGTCTGGACGCCCTGCTCGGCGGCGGCCGTCTCGCGGTCGCCGGCCTCACCGATGTCGAGTCCGAGCGGGTCGAGCAGACGTTCGCCGAGCCGGCCGAGATTCTCGCCGATCGAGCCGACCGCCGCGCCCAGTGCGTGCCACAGATCGAAGGGTTCGGGTTCCTCGATCGGATTCGACTCGGCGGCCAGACGACCATAGAGCGAATCGAGCGTGCCGACGATCACCTCCTTGGCCAGCACACCCGAGAAGATGCCGAGCACCGCCGGCCAGTTGTCCTCGCGAATCCCCATGGGCGCAAACAGCGGCGTGGCGGTCCGGCTGACCTCGGCCAGGATCGAATGCTCGCTGTCCCGGTTGCCCAGGCTGCCGTCACTACCGATGGTCGCCAGCAGGTTGAGCGCCAGCACCATGAGCACGATCACCTTACCGGCCTCGCGCAGAAAGAGCTTCACCCGGTCCCAGGTGCGCAGCAGCACGCCCTTGACGGTCGGCAGATGATAGGGCGGCAGTTCCATCAGCAGCCCCGAGCTGTCGCCCTTGAGCAGCGTATGCTTCATCGCCAGACCCGAGAGGATGGCCACCGCGATCCCGGTCAGATAGAGCACGAACACCAGATTCCGACCCGAGTGCGGAAAAAAGGCGGCGGCGAACAGCGCATAGACCGGCAGCCGCGCCCCGCAGGACATGAAGGGATTCATCAGAATCGTCAGCTTGCGTTCGCGCTCGCTCTCCAGGGTGCGTGTGGCCATCACCGCCGGCACGTTGCAGCCGAAGCCGACGATCAGCGGCACGAACGCCTTGCCCGGCAGCCCGATCGAGCGCATGAAGCGGTCCATGACGAAGGCCGCGCGCGCCATGTAGCCCGAGTCCTCCAGGATCGAGAGCACGATATAGAGACTGGCGATGATCGGGATGAAGGTGCCGACCACCTGGAGACCGCCGCCGATGCCCGTGGCCAGCACCAGGGTCAGCCGGTCGGGCGCGCCGACCCGGCCCAGCAGCTCGCCGAGCCCGTCGACGAACAGCGCCTGCCCGACCTGATCGAAGAAATCGATGAAGGCCCCGCCGATGTTCATGGTGAACATGAACATCAGATAGATCATCAGCAGGAACAGCGGGATGCCGAATACCCGGCTGAGCACCACCTGATCGATGCGATCCGAGACCGTGCGCTCGACGCGCCGCTCCTCGCGCACCACGCGCCGGGCGAGTGCATGGGCATGGCCGAAACGGGTGTCGGCGATGTGAAGATCCGCATCCTCGCCCGTGCGTTCGGCGATCTGCCGGCGCAGTGACTCGGCGAGCTTCAGGGTCTCGGGACCGACGGCGTGTTCGGCGATGGGGTCGGACTCCAGCAGCTTGAGCGCCAGCCAGCGGGCGTTGGCGTGTCCGGCGTCTGTGTCGCCGTCCCCCGCGCCCGCGAGCCGGGGCAGTAGTTCCAGCACCGCCGCCTCGACGCATTCGCCATGCGTGAGCGCCATGCCGGCCGGCTCGCGTCCCTCGGCCACGGCCAGCAGCCGTGCCTGCAACTCGGTCAGACCTTCCTTGCTGACCGCCACCAGCGGCACCACCGGACAGCCGAGCGCCTCGGCCAGCGCCTCGGTATCGATCCGGATGCCGCGCTTGCGCGCGATGTCCATCATGTTGAGCGCGATCAGGACCGGCACGCCCATCTCCAGCAACTGCACCGTCAGATAGAGATGACGCTCCAGGTTGCCGGCATCGAGCACGTTGACGATGAGATCGGCCTCGCGCCCGAGCAGATAGTCGCGCGTGACCATCTCGTCGAGCGAGCCGGCATCGAGCGAATAGATACCGGGCAGATCGATCACCCGCACCTTGCGGCCGTCCAGTTCCAGCGAGCCTTCCTTGCGCTCGACCGTCACGCCCGGCCAGTTGCCCGTGGTCTGGCGGATGCCGGTCAGGGCGTTGAAGAGGGCCGACTTGCCGCAGTTGGGATTGCCGGCCAGGGCGAGCGTCAGTGGAGGGCATAGCTTGACGACGTTGGCGGCCGTGTCGTGATCGGTTCCTTTCATGCCGCCTCGTCTCCCGATTGTGCCGGCATTGCGAACGCCGCTTGCTCGCCCTCAGGTGTCACCCAGAGTTTCTCGGCGATCCCGGTCCCGATGGCGATGCGCAGTTCACCACTGGCCAGCACCAGCCCCTTGCCGCGCCGCCGGACGATGCACAGCGGACTGCCCTGACGCAGTCCGAGCGCCAGCAGACGGCGCGTGAGCCGGCGTCCACCCCGGATCTCGGCGAGTCGCGCCGGGGTGTCGTCTGGAAGATCGGTGAGACGGAGCGGATCTGAGGACTGAGACATGGGTCGGTACGGCTCGGAGCGATCGGTCACGGCATTGAATGAGAAACTGAAGCATAACCCGAACGCGAGCGACTCGCCCGATCGAATCGGCTGGATTTTCGGCCGGTACGGCACTCACGCGGCCTTGCCATGTCGTGCACGCCAGAGATCTCGGCTGGCTGGCCTATCGTCTGGCGCGACGCTCGAACCTCACTTGATCGGGATCGTCATGCCGTCCTGACCATGGCGCTTGAGCAGGGCACGCACCTGCTCGGCCTCCGAGCGGTTGGCATAGCCGCCGGTTCGCACCCGATAGGCCGTCTTGCCGTTCTGCAGGGTGGCGGTCTGGATGCTGGTCGACAGACCGAGTTGGGCGAGTCGCTCCCTGAGCCGCTCGGCGTCCGCCGGACGGCTGAAGGAGGCGACCTGCACCACATAGGTTCCATTACTCGGCGTGGTCGGAGGCGGAAGCTGGTCCGACGCCGCCGGCTCGGCCGCTGGAGCCGGTTCGGACGCCGCCACGGAGTCGATGCCGATCTGCGGCGGTTGTGCCTGTGGCTGTGGTCGCGGTGCCGGCGGCGGCGGCGGCGGCCCCTTGCTGATGTCGACTTCGGTTTCTCTCAGGATTCGCTCATAGGTGAAGGTCGGCTGGGGCACGGGCTGGCCGGCGCGCGTCGTGCCGCCCCCGTCCTCGGGCGATTCACCCTTGGGCGCGAGAACCTGGGAGCCGACCACGCCCAGCGCCACGCCGCCGACCATCCAGCCGATACAGGAACGGCTGGGCTTGCGCCGGATGGGCGGCGTCGATGGCGGGGAGGGCGGCGCGGGTTTGCCGCGATAATAGTCCTTGGGCATCTCACATGCTCTCCGGTGCCGAGACGCCGATCAGACCCAGTCCGTTGCGCAGTACCTGGCGTGTGGCCAGGATCAGCTTGATCCGGGCGTCGCGCAGATCGGCGTCCTCGACCAGAAAGGGATGGGCGTTGTAATAGGTGTGCAGATCATTGGCCAGCTCGCGCAGATAGTGCGTGATCTGGTGCGGCTCGGCCTTGAGCGCGGCCTGCTCGACGGTCTCGGGGTAGCGGCTCAGGGTGCGCAGCAGATCCTGTTCGTGGGCCTCGGTGAGGCGTTCCAGGTTGTGCGTGCCCGCACTCGGTTCGATCACCAGTCCGCGTTCGGCGGCCTGACGCAGCACGGCACAGATGCGCGCATGGGCGTACTGGACATAGTAGACCGGGTTGTCGGAGGACTCGGACTTGGCCAGATCCAGGTCGAAGTCCATGTGCTGCTCGCAGCGGCGCATCACGTAGAAGAAGCGCGCGGCGTCGCGTCCGACTTCCTGACGCAGCTCGCGCAGGGTCACGAACTCGCCGGAGCGGGTCGACATCTGCGCCTTCTCGCCGCCGCGATAGAGGATGGCGAACTGCACCAGCAGCACGTCGAGCCTGTCGGCGTCGTCGCCGAGCGCCTGGAGCGCGGCCTTGATGCGCGGGATGTAGCCGTGATGGTCCGCGCCCCAGATGTCGATCACCCGGTCGAAGCCGCGTTCGAGCTTGTCCATGTGATAGGCGATGTCGGAGGCGAAATAGGTGCTCTGACCGTTCTCGCGCACGACGACCCGATCCTTCTCGTCGCCGAAAGCGGTCGAGCGGAACCAGAGTGCGCCGTTCTGCTCGTAGACGTGCCCGGACTCGCGCAACCGCTCGATGGCGCGATTGACCGCGCCGCTCTCGGTCAGCGAGCGCTCCGAGTACCACTCCTGATAGGTCACGCCGAACTGGGCCAGATCCTCGCGGATGTCGTCGAGGATGGTGTTCAGGCCCAGTTCTAAGACATAGCGATAACGGTTGTCGCCCAAGAGCCGCTTGGCCGCCGCGATCAGGCCGTCGATATGGGCTTCCTTGTCGCCCGGCTGATCCTGCGGCTCGCCCTCGACCGGGGCGTCGGCGGGAAGCCCCGCGAACACCTGCTCGGCCTCGACCCGGTAGGCATCGCCGTGCTCGCGGTGCAGTGTGGCGGCGATGTCCCAGACATAGTCGCCCTTGTAGCCGTTGCTCGGGAAACGCAGTTGCTCGCCGCACAGCTCCAGATAGCGCAGCCAGACCGAGGTGCCCAGGATGTCCATCTGGCGTCCGGCGTCGTTGACGTAGTACTCGCGATGCACGTCGAAGCCGACCGCTTCGAGCAGATCGGCGACCACGGCGCCATAGGCCGCCCCGCGACCGTGGCCGACATGGAGCGGCCCGGTCGGGTTGGCGGAGACGAACTCGACCTGCACCCGTTGACCGGCACCGAGGCGGCTACGGCCATAGTCGGGACCGGCGTCGAGGATGCGCGGCACCAGGCTGCGATAGGCGTCCTCGGCGAGGAAGAAGTTGATGAATCCGGGGCCGGCGATCTCCACCCGCGCCACGAGCGGTGAGGCGGGCAGGGCGTCGACCAGGTGCTGGGCCAGATCGCGCGGCTTGGCACGCGCGGGCTTGGCCAGCAGCATGGCCAGGTTGGAGGCGAAATCGCCGTGCGCGCCGGCCTTGGCGCGCTCGACCTGGATCTCGGGACGCTCGGAGAGCGTGAGCCGGCCTTCGGCGATCAGGGTGTCGAGCGCGGCGGACAGGAGGGCTTTGATGTCTGGCTTCATTGCGGATAAAGGCTCGATCGCCGCGCGCCGGGACGAGTACGCCGGAAGCCGGTTGTCGGCTCCGGGCCGTCGGGCGAGGCGGTCTGCTGGAGTGAATGACATGATCGGCGGCTGGACCGGGGAATCGGCTGGGTCCGATCCGAAGCGCTAAGCATACCTGAATCGGCGACCTGAATGGCTCACAGCAGATCGCGCGGATCGACGTCGAGCGACCAGCGCAACCCTTTGCGTCTGGACAGGGTGCGGACGTCGCTCACCCAGCGGGTGAGGAAGCGTTGCAGACGCGGACGCTCGGCACACTGGATCAGGAGCTGCGCGCGATGGCGTCCGGCGCGGCGTTCCATCGGTGCCGGGATCGGTCCCAGCAGCAGGATCGCGCCCGAGTCGCCGGCGAGCCGTTCGCCGAGTTCGCGCGCCCGGCGCAGAAAGGCGAGTGCGTCCTCGGGATCGGGCGCCTCGGCCCGTGCCAGTGCCAGATGACTGTAAGGCGGCAGCTCGGCCTCGGCACGCTCGCGCAGGGCCGCGTCCGCGAAGCCCGAATAGCCCTCGCGCAGCAGCGATTGCAGCAGCGGATGCTCGGGATGACGGGTCTGGAGCACCACCCGTCCCGGACGCTCGGCCCGTCCGGCGCGTCCGGCCACCTGGACGATGAGCTGGGCGGTACGCTCGGCGGCGCGGAAATCACCGGCATAGAGCGACTGATCGAGTTCCAGGATGCCGACCAGTGTCACGCCCGGAAAGTCGTGCCCCTTGGCCAGCATCTGGGTGCCGAGCAGGATCTGAGTCTCGCCCTTGCGGACCGCGTCCAGCACCCGCCCGAGTTCGCCCCGGCGGCGCGTGCTGTCGCGATCGAGCCGGGCGATGCGCGTCTCGGGGAAGAGTTCGATCAATTCCTCTTCCAGCCGCTCGGTGCCGCGTCCGAGCATCCGCAGTTCCAAACTCTTGCACTTCGGGCACCGGCCCGGCTGGAGACAGGACCAGCCGCAGTGATGACACCACAGTCGCCGCTCGCTCAGATGCAGGGTCAGACGCGCGTCGCAGTGCGGACACTCGCCGACCCAGCCGCAGGCATGACAGCTGAGCACGGGCGCATAGCCGCGCCGGTTGAGGAAGAGCAGGATCTGATTGCCCGCCGCCAGCTCGGCCTGCATGTGTTCGCGCAGCACCGGTGAGAGTCCGGCGCGCAGCGGCTGATTGCGGATGTCGAGGATCGAGATCGTCGGCGGTCGCGCCCCGCCGGCGCGCTCGGTCAAGCGCAGCCGGCCGTAGCGTCCGAGCCGGGCGTTGTGCAGGGTCTCCAGCGAGGGCGTGGCCGAACCCAGCACCACCGGACAGCCGGCGAGCTGGGCGCGGCGCACCGCCAGATCGCGTCCCGAGTAGCGCAGTCCGTCCTGCTGCTTGAGCGAATCGTCGTGCTCCTCGTCGACCACGATCAGTCCCAGACGCGGAATGGGCGCCAGCACCGCCGAGCGCGTGCCGAGGATCAAATCGGCCTCGCCGCGCGCGGCACGCAGCCAGTTGCGCTCGCGTTCGCCGGCCTTGAGCGCCGAATGCAGCACGGCGATGGGGCCGGGCAGTCGGGTGCGGAAGCGTTCGCGCAACTGGGGCGTCAGGCCGATTTCAGGCACGACGACGAGTGCCTGTCGACCCTGGGCGATGACGGACTCGATCAGGCGGATATAGACCTCGGTCTTGCCGCTGCCGGTCACGCCGTCGAGCAGAAAGGCGCCAAAGGTGCCGAAAGCGGCTTGAACGGCCTCGACGGCGGCCTCCTGCTCGGCATGGAGTTCGGGGCCGGCGAGCGGCGGCGTCTCGGCGACGGAATCGGCCGCGCGCGCGAGCTGAACGTCGGTGATCCATCCCTTGGACCGGAGCGCGCGGATGGCGCTCCGGCTGTCGCCGAGTCGCGCCGTTAGCTCGTCGAGCGTCAGCCCTTCAGGTTCGGAACGCAGGGCGTCGAGGAGCGCACGTTGCTTGGGGGCGCGTGCGAGCGTCTCCAGATCCAGCACCCGGCCCGACGCGGTCGCCTGGAGTCCGGGCGCCGTTTCCACCGGCAATGGTTCCGGATCGCGTAGACGCGCCGGGATCGCCGCGAACAGCGCCTCGCCGATCGGTTGTTGATAATAGGTCGCCGCCCAGGCCAGCAGTTTCAGATCCGGCTCGTCGAGCAGCGGCTCGGCATCCAGCACCCGCTCGACCCGCCTGAGCTTGTCGGCCGGATGCGTGCTCCGGTCGACGATCGCCATCAGGATCCCGACCCGGGAGCCGCGTCCAAAGGGCACCAGCAGACGCTGCCCCGGACGCAACCGGGCGAGCGGCGCATCGATCGGCGGCAGATAGTCGAAGGTGTCGGCCAGCGGCGCCTCGACCGCGACACGCAAGACGGCTTCAACGGCGGTGTCTGGCTGTGGAGCGTTCACGATGGGCGTCGAACCGTCTGTTTCGGGGTTGTCGTTGCCAAGGTTTTTCGGGGCCACCGGATAGGCGTCGGCCATCGAGTGGCAGGATGCAAACCATGCAGTGAAACACGGTTGCGCGACCGAAGCGAGCATGTATGATGGCTCGAACATTGCGAGCCGTATCCAGCCACTATGTCTTCACTGACTCAACAGGTACTGCGAACGGATCTGGCGGGTATGCCGCTGGAGTGGGTCGACTATCGCGACGCCGCGCGACTCCATGTCCTCGGCCAGGTCGCCTATTCCTGCGGTGATCCGCTGTTCCTGCTGCGCGGCGGGATCAACGCCGGTACCGGTCTTCGGAGCCGGCTTCGGATCCACTCCATCATCGCCACCCATGGTCTGCATCACGCACTCGACCAGCCGCGCGACGGTTATTCACCCCCGCTCTCCAACCGCACGCTCTTCCAGCGCGACGACCACATGTGTCTCTACTGCGGTCAGCGTTTTCCGGCGCGTCAGCTCTCGCGCGACCATGTCCGCCCCACCAGCCGGGGCGGACAGGACGTCTGGAGCAACGTCGTCACCGCCTGCGTGCGCTGCAACAACTACAAGGCCGGACGCACCCCGGAGGATGCCGGGATGGAACTGCTCGCGGTGCCCTTCACCCCGACCCATGCCGAGTACGTCTATCTGATGGGACGCCACGTCCTGGCCGACCAGATGCATTTTCTGCGCGCGCACTTCCCGCGTTCCAGTCCCCTGCATCGGCGTCTGGGGCGCGGGGGAACCGCATGACGCGCTGGGATCTGATCGCCGAACACATCGGCGCCGCCACGGGTGAACCCTTCGAGATCCAACGGCAACGTCCGGTCGGCGGCGGCTGCATCAACCGCGCCGCCGTCGTCGAGGACAGGGGACGCGCCTACTTCGTCAAGCTCAACACCCCCGAACGGCTCGACATGTTCGAGGCCGAGTCCGAGGGACTGGCGGCACTCGCCGCCGCGCACGCCATCCGGGTGCCCGAGCCGGTCTGTGTCGGACTCGCCGGCGGCGAGAGCTTCCTGGTGATGGAACGGCTGGATCTGGGCGGACGACTCGACGGCGAGCGCGCCGGGCGCCGGCTGGCCGAGCTGCACCGCGTCACCGCCGAGCGCTTCGGCTGGCATCGCGACAACACCATCGGCTCCACCCCTCAGCTCAATGCGCCCCACCATGACTGGGTCGCCTTCTGGCGTGACCGTCGACTCGGTCCGCAGCTCGCGCTCGCCGCCGCCAACGGCTATCGCGGGCGACTCCAGCCGGCCGGCGAGCGGTTGATGTCCAAGCTCGACGCCCTCATCGGCCATGCGCCGCCCCCATCACTCCTGCACGGCGACCTCTGGGGCGGCAACATCGGCGCCACGCCCGAAGGCGAGCCGGTCGTCTTCGATCCGGCCGTCTATCATGGCGACCGCGAGGCCGACCTGGCCATGACCGAACTCTTCGGCGGCTTCGACGCACGCTTCCAGGCCGCCTATCGCGAAGTCTGGCCGCTCGATCCCGCCTATACCGTGCGCCGGGTGCTCTACAACCTCTATCACGTCCTCAATCATCTCAATCTGTTCGGCGGCGGCTATCTCAACCAATCGCAATCCATGATCGAACGTCTGCTCGCCGAAGCCGCTTGAGGTGACGCGAAAATGACGAATGTGTTAAAACCGCGTTCCAATCGAACGATTTCCTGTCTTGCGACCGCCGACGGCGCGAGACTCTGCGGTTTACAAACATCCCTTGAGTTACGCCGACCCTTTTTTCACATGCCACGCGAGCTGCTGTTACTGCGTCACGCCAAATCGGACTGGGACTCGGATGCCGCGAGTGATTTCGAGCGTCCGTTGGCCAAGCGCGGCAAGAACGACGCGCCCAAGGTCGGCTCCTGGCTCTATCGCGAAGGGCTGGTTCCGGATCATGTGGTCAGCTCGCCGGCCGAGCGCGCGCGCCAGACCGCAAACAAGGTCTGTAAGCGCATGGACTTCAAGAAGAAGCAGATCGTCTGGGACGCCGAGATCTACGAGGCCGATGTCCCCGCACTGCTCGGTGTGCTCGCCCGCTGCCCCGGCGAGGCCGCGACCGTGCTGCTGGTCGGGCACAATCCGGGACTGGAAGAGCTGGTGCTGCACCTAGTCGGCGAAGAGGTCGAACGGCCCGCCGACGGCAAGCTCCTGCCCACGGCCACGGTCGCGCGTCTGGAGATGCCGGACGACTGGAGCCGCCTGGCCGCCGGCAGCGCGCATCTGGTCTCGATCACCCGTCCACGTTGAAACGGCCGTCCGGGCACCTACAATCCACTCCAGGTCTTCGTTTCCACAGGGATCCATCCAATGGCCGTACTCATCCTCGGGCTCGTGCTCTTTCTCGGGATGCACTCCATCTCGATCGTCAAACCCAATCTGCGTACCACGGTCGTCGAGCGCTTCGGACTCGTGCCCTGGCAGGCCGTCTATGGTCTGATCTCGCTGATCGGCTTCGTGCTGATCCTCCAGGGCTATGGTCAGGCCCGACTGTCGCAGGTCGTGCTCTATGAGCCGCCGACCTGGCTCAGACACATCAATCTGCTGCTGATGCTGCCGGTGTTCCCGCTGCTGTTCGCCGCCTATCTGCCGGGGCGCATCCGGAGCACCGTCAAGCATCCGATGCTGCTGGCCGTCAAGATCTGGGCCTTGGCCCATCTGCTGGCCAACGGGATGCCGGCGGATGTGCTGCTGTTCGGTTCCTTCCTCGCCTGGGCGATTGCGGACCGGATCTCGCTCAAGCACCGCACGGCGCCGCCGGTTCAGGGCGCGCCTCCCGGTCCGATCAATGACGCCATCGCCATCGTCGGCGGGCTGGGACTCTATCTGCTGTTCATGTTCTGGCTGCATCGCGCCATGATGGGTGTGGCGCCGATCGGTTGATCCCTGGGCGATCAGTCGTCCTCGAATCCTTGCCGCTATTCCGGTCACGAAGCTCCAGCTTCGTGACCTCGGCATGAAACGCCGTTTCACGACTCCGCACGCACCTTTTTGAGCAGCGGTTGCTCGCGGAATATCAAGCCGATGCGGACAGCGCTTGAGGTGTCATTCATGACGCCTCGTTCCCGTCGAAAACGATCTCAAACGACTCGAGCATGAACATGATCCGGATCCAAACCGAACCCTTCGACATCTGCGCCGAGCAGGAGGCGCTGTGTCGGGACAATCCGCGGATCGGTGCGCTTGTGACCTTCGTCGGGCTGATGCGCGATCTCAACGCGGGCGTGGGTGTCGCGCGGATGACGCTGGAGCACTATCCGGGCATGACCGAGAAGGCGCTCGGCGCGCTTGCCGCCGAAGCGACCGAGCGCTGGGCGCTGGAAGGACTCCGCATCGTGCATCGCGTCGGGACGCTGGAGCCGCTTGACCCCATTGTCTTCGTCGGGGTCGTCAGCCGGCACCGGGGCGAGGCGTTCCGCGCCTGCGAGTTCCTGATCGACGCGCTCAAGACACGCGCGCCCTTCTGGAAGAAGGAGCTTACCGAGGCGGGTGAGCGCTGGGTCGAGGAGCGGGCGACGGACCTGGAGGCGGCTCGCCGCTGGTGAGGCCGGTGTGATCGGTGGCGTCGACCAGCGGCCGTGGCGGTGTTCATGATAGGACTGATCTCGGATGCGCGTTCCCTATGCAAGGCATATCCGAACATGGCGATCAGGTCTCGTGGCCATTGACACGGGTGCTCACGGGGTATCGGCTGTGGCGTTCAAGGTGTTCAGGATGATTTGGCGTTCGATGTCGTCGAGTGTTTTGTTCAGGGCGGCAGGGTTTTGGGCGTGCAGGAGTTCTTGGCCGGCGGGGCTGTGCAGGAATTGGTGCAGGGCTTGTCCGAGTGGGTGGCCTTTGCGGGCGGCGGTGTCGATCCACTGGACGCCGGTTTCCAGGTTGCACTCGATGCCTTCGCCGGAGAGGTAGGCGCGTGCGAGCCGGCACATGGCGTCGGGGTAGAAGGCGTTGGCGGAGCGTTGGAACCAGGGGATGGCGTCGGTGGGGCGTTGGTTCATGAGCAGGAGGATGCCGAGGTCGCATTGGGCGACAGGGTCGCCTCGGTCGGCGTCGACGATGGTGGGGTGGTATTGGGGGTCGATGGTCAGTCCTGACAGGGGCAGGATTTCTTCCAGGTGGACGTGGGCTTTTTCGCCCGGCTCGCTGGGGTTGGCGACGGTGAGGCGTCCGCTGTCGATGTAGCGCCAGAGGGTGCGTTTGGTTAGGCCGGTGAGGGCGGCGGCGGTGTTGAGGCTGATCAGGTGCATGGTTGAGGGGCCGTGGTGGTGGATGTGCGTGTAGCTTACCCGTCTTGCGCGAAAAGCCCCGCCGTTCAGGGCGGGGATGGATAGCGCCCGCTGTCGTCGCGGTTTCCGCTTAGTTCGGCGTCCGCTGCTGTTCGATGTATTGGCGCACGATGGCGATCGGCGCGCCGCCACAGCTTGAAGCGAAGTAAGAGGGCGACCACAGCGCGCCCTTCCAGTAGCGTTTCCGGATGTCGGGCCGCTCCTTGCGCAGCAGACGGCTGGACACGCCTTTGAGGCTGTTCACGAGGTTGGAGACGGCCACCTTGGGCGGATACTCGACCAGCAGGTGGACGTGATCGTCCTCGCCGTCCATCTCGATCAGTTGTGCCTCGAAGTCGGCGCAGGTCTTGGTGAAGATGGTACGCAGCCGGTTGATGGCGTCGCCGTCGAAGACTTTGCGGCGATACTTCGTCACAAAGACCAAGTGAACGTGCATTGCAAAAACGCAGTGCCGACCTTGCCGAATATCGTTGTCATCGCTCATAGACCAAAGTATAATTTTAACCATGCAACGCTTCCAAGCCTTCAGATTTGAGTTGAAGCCCAACGGCGACCAGGCGCGCGACCTGCGCCGCTTCGCGGGGGCGTGCCGCTTCGTCTACAACCGGGCGTTGGCGTTGCAACAGGAGCGGTACGCGGCCGGTGAGAAGAAACTCGGGTATGCCGGTCTGTGCAAGGCGCTGACCGCGTGGAAGGCCGATCCCTCGACCGCCTGGCTGAGCGAGGCTCCCGCTCAAGCCTTGCAGCAGGCGCTCAAGGATCTGGAGCGTGCCTACGCCAACTTCTTCGCCAAGCGGGCCGACTTCCCGCGCTTCAAAAAGAAAGGCCGGTCGGACAGCTTCCGCTATCCCGACCCGAAACAGATCAAGCTCGACCAAGCCAACAGCCGCCTGTTCCTACCCAAGCTGGGCCGGCTGCGCTACCGCAATAGCCGGGACGTGCTGGGCACGGTGAAGAACGTCACCGTCAGCCAGTCCGGCGGCAAGTGGTTCGTGTCGATCCAGACCGAGCGCGAAGCCGAGATCCCGGTTCATCAGGGCACGGCCGTCGGGATCGACCTGGGCATCGTCCGCTTCGCCACCTTGAGCGACGGGACGGTCTACGCCCCGCTCAATAGCTTCAAGCGCCACGAACAGGCATTGGCGAAGGCGCAGCGCGCGATGAGCCGCAAGGTCAAGTTCAGCAACAACTGGAAGAAGGCCAAAGCCCGCGTCCGGAAGATTCATTCCCGCATCGGCAATGCCCGCCGCGACTTCCTGCATAAGACCTCGACCGCGATCAGCCAAAACCACGCGATGGTGTGTATCGAGGACTTGCAGGTGAGGAACATGTCGAAGTCGGCGGCAGGCACAGCAGAGGCGCCGGGAAGAAACGTTCGGGCCAAATCCGGCCTGAACAAGTCCATCCTCGATCAGGGCTGGTTCGAGTTTCGCCGCCAACTGGACTACAAGTTGGCGTGGAACGGCGGTCATCTCATTGCCGTACCGCCGCAGAACACGAGCCGCACCTGTCCTTGTTGCGGCTATATGTCGGCGGAGAATCGCCGGACACAAGCCCGGTTCGAGTGCGTGGAATGCGGTTTCGAGGAAAACGCCGATGTGGTCGGCGCGATCAACGTTCTAAGGGCGGGACACGCCCGGTTAGCCTGTGAAGCGAGCGGTGCGGTAAGGCCGCCGGCCGCAGGAACCCACCGAAGCGACTCGGGGGCGGCGGCTCGCTGCCGCGCCTGAGCGCCGTAGGAATCTCCGGCCTTCAGGCCGGGGAGGATGTCAAAGCCATCTGGTGTGACATCGGCTGGAGGCTGTCACAGGGGGCTGTGACATCGACCGGCTTATGGCACGGTGGGGGTGTGACAGATGCGCGGGGATCACGGCGACATCTCTAGCCATTGCAAGGGTTCAGGCGCGTTGGCCGGGTTAATGGAGATTGGCACGCAAGCTGCTGTCTCCCGCTCGGGAGACTTCAGCGGGGCGGTGAGCCGTATCAGACCGACCGCCACACGGCCTCCTCGTTCAGACCGGTTTATCATCCATTGCGTTGCGGAGAATGTTATGAAAAAGTTCCAACAAGGCTTTACCCTGATCGAACTCATGATCGTGGTGGCGATCATTGGTATTTTGGCGGCGATTGCGTTGCCGGCGTATCAGGACTACACAAAAAAAGCGAAGGCCTCTGAAGTCGTTCTTGCTGCAAGCTCGGCACGCACCTGCGTAACTGAAGTAGTCGCGGGAGGCGGAACAGCTTACGGTGGTTGTACTCCTTCTCCTTTCACCGCTACCCAATATGTTTCGGGTTTGTCCGTTGATAGCGGCGGTAAGATTACCGCAACAGGTAATAGTAGTACTATTGGTGAGGCCGTGACGGTAACTTTAAGCCCGACAATAGGTAATGGGACAGTCACAAATTGGCTATGCAGAGGCACTCCTGAGAGGCTGATGCCTGGTTCCTGCCGTCCGTAAGCCGATCTTTCGTCATACAAAGCCCCGGCATCACCGGGGCTTTGTATGCTTTTATTACTCAGGTTGGTTTCATGTCCGACAAGATGCGCATGATACAGCTCAAGCCATTGCTCCCACTGAGCGTCCTCGCACTGGCTATCATTGGGATTTGGTTTGCTTACACCGCCGCCTTGCCGGGCTATTTTCTTTTCGACGATGAAATCAATTTGCAGGGTCTTCAGACCGTTCGGGATTTTAAGTCTGCCTTCATTTTCACGTTTTCTGGCGAGAACGTTCTCGGGCGTCCGCTGTCGCTCGCGACCTTTGCTGCACAAGCGCAGGCTTGGCCTGATCGCCCAGACCTTTTCCTGCGGGTCAATTTTGCCATTCATCTGCTCGCAGTGGCTGCTTGCTTTCTGCTTGCCGTTGGCTTGGTGCTCCTGCGCGGCGCGGCTCACCTGAACAAAACGCTCTGGATCGGTGTTGGAGTCGCGGCGCTATGGGGTTTCAGCCCGTTTCTGGCGACAACGCACTTAATGATCATCCAGCGTATGACCAGCTTAGCCGGACTGTTGACCTTGACCGGTCTAACCGCATTTGCCTGGGCGCATCTTTTTGCAGCAAATCAATCTATTAAATTGGCGCGCGGGTTATTGATCCTGACCGGCTTAATGATTCTCCTTGCGACCTTGGCGAAGGAGAATGGTGCGTTGCTCCCCTTACTCGCTCTGGTAATAATTTGGCTGTGGATTCCGAAGCAGCATCGCCTAACCGAACGGCCAGAACGAATTCTGCTCTTTGTGTTTATAATACTGCCAAGTCTTTTTCTGGCAATCTATCTTTCCCATCTGTTTATCATTATTCTCGATCACGGGTATAGTGCACAGCGTTATTTTACGCTTGATCAACGGCTCATGAGTCAGCCAACGATCCTGCTTGACTATCTTCGAAATCTTTTTTTACCGCAGGCGTTTTCGGTGACGCCTTTTATGGATCACATTCCTGCACCGCAAGGCTGGTTACAACCGCCGCTGACTTTGCTAGCCATGTTGTTTTGGGTTTTTCTGCTTGTTTTTGCGTTTTGGTGGCGGCGTGTAGCCCCCGTTGTTTTATTCGGTATCTTGTTTTTTTTGACCGGGCATCTTCTCGAATCAACTTTTATTGGTCTGGAATTATATTTTGCCCATCGAAATTACGTCCCGGCGTTCGGTCTGTATTTTGCATTAGTTTATAGCCTTGCATATGTTCCAAAACGTTTTTCAGGACTTGCAGTATTCTTTTTTTCGGCTTACCTAGGACTCTTTGCCTTCGTGTTATTCCAAGTGACATACGGTTGGCACCAAGTCCACATCGCTACTCGGTTTTGGTTGGAAAAGAATCCTTACTCGGAGCGAGCCGTTCAAGTCTTTGCCAATCAGCGCATCACGCAAGGAGAACCTACTGAGGCGCGGCGGGCTTTTGATCACGCAGCCGCACTTAGCCCGGAAATCGCGATTTTGCAAATCCAGCGCACGCAATTTTGCTGGGGTGAAGAAGATCAGTTTCCAGTGCTGTTGCAAGAAGTAAAAGAACATTTGAGAACCGCCGCGTTTCATCAGGTTGCGGCTGTGGAACTGTTTAAGGCCGCTTATGGCAATCCAACCGCATCGTGCGCTCCACGAGACTATAGCGCATTGTCCGTACTAGCTCAGGCTTTGCTGGACAACCCTGCCTATGCCGAGAGCGACTTTGCCAAAGGCTATTTGCTAGCTACCGAAGGTTTGGTCGCGCTAAATCGGGACGAGGATCTTGCGCGTGCCATCGCGTTGTTCGAGCAGGCGTTTCATACTTTTCCAGCCCAGGATTTTGCTACCTATGGGGCCTTGCTGATGGCTAATGCCGATCAATTCGAGCGAGCCTATGCATTTTTGGAGGATGCGCGTGAGCAGTTGCCAAAGCACCCGTTTAAGCGTATGGCGCAATTGAGGTATTACGCCGATGTCCAACAAAAAATCGAAGCGGCGCAACGAATAAAAGAGCAAACGAGCGAGGTAGCGAGGTAGCGAGGGTGGACACTCGACGGCGATAAAAAAACAGCACTGGATATCTTGCAAAAATCCAAGCAGATAGCGAGGTAGCGTGCAAAAAGCCAGGAGGAGAAAAGGGGAGAAAAGGGGCCAGGGGAGAAAAGGGGCCAGGGTCAAATTATCTCAGAGATGACCGTGCCGAACGACCCACCGCCCGCCGCCTCCCGGTGATGCGTAGCCAAGCGCGTAGCGACGATTTGACTTTGTCTTGATGTGAGCCGCACTCGTACAAACCGTGCGGTTTTTTCGTGTCTGGGATGTAGGTTGCCCAATGCCATGCTGTCGTATATGCTGTCACCATGATTCAACTGGTGATTGACACACATGTGTTTGTCGCGGGACTGCGCTCGGCCGGCGGTGCGTCGCGCGAGGTTTTGCGCCGCGCGCTTTCCGGCACCTATCAACCGCTGTTCGGCAATGCCTTGTGGCAGGAGTATTGCGACCTATTGGGGCGTGATGTCTGGGGAACGGCCACGACAGCCCAGGAAAGACAAACGGTGCTGGCCGCCCTCGCCCAACGCGGTCGCTGGGTCACCATCTACTACGGCTGGCGTCCCAATCTGCCGGATGAGGCCGACAACCACTTGATCGAGCTTGCGCTGGCAGGCCGCGCAGCCGGGATCATAACGCACAATGTGCGCGATCTTGACCGAGGCGAACTGATATTCGATCACCTGCGCTTGTTGACACCCGCTCAATGTCTGGAGGAATGGCGATGACGACATTAACGATCCGCTTGCCGGACGATACAGCGGAACGCTTGAAATCGCTGGCACGCAGTCGCGGCCTCAGCACCAACAAACTGGTGGAGGAACTGAGTGCTCGGGCCTTGGCGGCCTGGGATACCGAAAACCATTTTCGAGCGATGGCAGCGACGGGCGATATCAAACAGGCGCTGGCCATCCTGGATCGACTGGATGCCGATGATCGGCGTTCCGGGAACGGTTAGCGAAATGCTGTCCGAGTCATGCAGCGTGCAATGCGCCAACTGCTCGATACCAACATAGAAATAAGGTTCCAGGGTCGATTTTCTGCTGATCATAACGCCGACCTGGATGCACACCGACGAGATGAGGCAAGCCATGAGCACCCTGAAAGCCTTCTCCGACAAAGACCGCGCCTATCACGCCTACCAGGCACGCCAGAACTATCTGCGTGAACAACGCAGCATCCAGCGCCACCTAGACGAACTGAAAGCCGAGGCCGAACACGCACGCGCCGAAAAGGAACAGGCACGAGTTCTGGAGGAACAGGCACGGGTTCGGGAGGAGCAAGCGCGGATGCGGGAACAGACTCGCCGAACAAGAGCGGGCCGCCAAAGAAGCCGCCCTGGCCGAAATTGCACGCCTAAAAGCCCAACTGCACGACCGGGGTCACACCGATTCGACGCCCGACTGACGGCACAGTCCGCGTCGCCCTGCGCAATCCGATCAGCCCTGACGGAATAACATGACCCTCTCCATCATCCTTCCCGCCAAGAACGAGTCGGCCTGTCTCGGATCGCTACTGTCCCGCCTGCGCGAACACGCCCCGGACGCCGAACTCATCCTGGTCGACGACGGCTCGACCGACGACACACCCCGGATCGCACAGGAGCATGGCGCACGAGTCATCAGTCATCCCTACAGCCTGGGCAACGGCGCCGCCGTCAAGAGCGGCGCACGTGCCGCCACCGGCGAGATCCTGGTCTTCATGGACGCCGACGGCCAGCACGACCCTGCCGACATCCCGCGCCTGCTCGCCGCCCTGAACGCCGGTCATGACATGGCCGTCGGCGCACGCGATCGCGGCTCACAGGCCAGCCTCGGACGCGCCCTGGCCAATGCCTTCTACAACGCCTTCGCCTCGCTCATGACCGGGCATCGCATCCAGGATCTGACCTCCGGCTTCCGCGCCGTGCGCGCCGACCATTTCCGGCGCTTCCTCTACCTGCTGCCGAACGGCTTCTCCTATCCGACCACCATCACCATGGCCTTCTTCCGCACCGGCTATCCGGTCGCCTATGTCCCGATCCACGCCGGATCGCGCCAGGGCCGCCCCAGCCATCTGCACCCGCTGCGCGACGGCGTGCGCTTTTTGCTGATCCTGTTCAAGGTCGCCACGCTCTACTCGCCGCTCAAGGTGTTCTTTCCGGTCAGCGGCGCCCTGTTTTTCACCGGGCTGGGCTACTACCTCTATACCTTCACGACGATGAACAAATTCACCAATATGAGCGCGTTGCTGTTCACCGCCGCCGTGGTGGTGTTCATGATGGGACTGATCTCCGAGCAGATCACGGCGCTGTCCTATCGCGAGGGGGACCGATAATCCCTGACTATCGGCAGGAAATCACCAACTCCTCACGCTGGATCTGCGGCGAGCCGAAAACGATGAATGGCTGATCCATCCGAACGCCTCTCTCTTGAAACCTGCGTTATAACACTTGACGCCTGAGGCGACTCAAGCCCGAAACCCCGCCAATCAGAGCGCGCTCGCCGCCCGCACCTGGACGAGTCACGCCTCACCATCGGCGCAGAGCAGCAACTGATCGCCCAACTCCTCCAACCGCTGGAGATCGACGATCCGCGCCAACAGCGGCACCGTCTGCTCCGCGACCGCCGGACCGAACCGCAGTCGAACCAAACGGATGAGGATATGCCGGGCCGCCTCGCGGCCCTGCTCCAAACCACGCTCCAGTCCTTGCTCCAGTCCCTGCTCCAGTCCCTCCTGCTTCCATTGGTCGGTCCAGGCCTCTACATTTTCAGCCAGCATGTCATAGACCTCGATCAGATCATTCAAGGGTGGAAAGGACACCCCCGGTAGCCGCTTGGGCAGAAACACCCGCCCGAACCAGACCGCGAACGCCTGCCGCAACCCGGTCTGCGCCGGATCGGCCAGCCAATCGACCGGCGCCCGCACGATCGCCAGCGCCTCATCCGACCCCCGACTCGCTTCGAGCCGAAACAGCGCCGCACTGAGATTGCGCACCGGCAGACGCTCGCCCCGCGCCAGACGCCGCTCATCGAGCAGCAGATACCGCTGCCGGGGACGATACTCCGCCAACCCCGGCGGCGCCGGCTCGATCAGCGGCTCCAGGGTTTCAGGCGCATTCCAGACCTGAGCCCCATTGTAGAGCACGATCGGCAACACCGGCGGCAACCGCCCGTCCCGACTCAACTGCTCGGCACGCACCAGATCCTGATAGAGCAGACCGATGTAGGTCTGGATACGCACCGCCATCCAGGGATCGATGCTCGACTGAAACTCCAGCAGCAGGTAGACATAGAGCCACTCATCGCCCCAGCGCACCCGCCAGATCAGATCATCGGCCCGATCGCGCAGATCGTCGGTCACATAGCTGCCGCTACAGCGCTCCAGCGTGTTCAGATCCAGCGCCCGCACCCAATCACCGGGCACGAAACCACACAGCAGATCCCGCACCATGGCCGCATGAGCATAGAGCAGCTTGTAGCCACTGTCGTGCGTCGGGTCGCGCGGGGTGGTCTTGGGTTTTTGGTGCTTATTCATGTTTGAACAGCGGTCACGCCCGGCTCGCGATAGGGGCGGTCGACGATCGACGGCTCGTTCATGTCGCACCAGAGGCCGTCGACGCCGAGCTCGATCAGCGAGCCATGCAAATCGCCCCACCAGTGGCGGGTGCGCTCACTGCAGAAATCCGGGAACAGCGACTCATCATCGAGTGTGGGTCGACGTCCGTTCGAGAGCCGGGGTCGACTGAAAGACCGATAGGAGGCGACCGATTATTCAGTATCATGCCGGGCGATCCAAGCGCGGATGTGCGCCTGGGTCACAACGGCCGATCGCCTTCGACTTCACGCCTGTGGTTAAATGCCGACCCTATGTTCCATCCCCTGTCACTCTACATCGGCCTGCGCTACACCCGCGCCAAGCGCCGTAATCACTTTATCTCCTTCATCTCGGGCACCTCGATGGTCGGGATCGCGCTGGGGATCGTCGCGCTCATCGTCGTGCTGTCGGTGATGAACGGGTTCCACAAGGAGATCCGGCAGCGCATCCTGGCCATGGCCTCGCATGCGACCCTGTCCGATCCCTATGGCGGCGGCATCACCGACTGGCGCGAGGTGCTCGGGCAGGTACGCGCCAACCCACACGTGGTCGGTGCCGCGCCCTTCGTCGAGATCCAGGGGATGCTGGCCAGCGGCGCGCAGGTGAGCGGGGCCGTGGTGCGTGCCATCGAGCCGGTCGAGGAGGACGAGGTCGCGGATCTGCGCCGGCACATGGTCAGCGGCTCGGTCGACGATCTGGTCGACGGCGAGTTCAACATCGTCCTGGGCCGGGATCTGGCCAACTATCTCGGCGTGGGACCGGGCGACAAGGTGACTGTGGTCACACCTCAGGTCAGCTCGACGCCGGTCGGGGTCATGCCGCGTCTGAAGCGCTTCACGGTCAGCGGGATCTTCGCCGTCGGCATGGCCGACTACGACC
Organism: Allochromatium tepidum; assembly: GCF_018409545.1. Taxonomy (GTDB): domain Bacteria; phylum Pseudomonadota; class Gammaproteobacteria; order Chromatiales; family Chromatiaceae; genus Thermochromatium; species Thermochromatium tepidum_A. The sequence goes on from NZ_AP024563.1 coordinate 141,861, forward strand.
GCAACGCCGCCTTCATCCATCTGGCCGACGGCGCGCGCCTGATGAGCCTGGGCGAGGGGGTCGGCGGGGTGCGGCTCAAGCTCGACGACATGTGGCAGGCGCCGCGTCTGGCGCGCGAGATCGCCTACGAACTCGGCGGCGTCTATCGTCTGGTCGACTGGACTCAGGTCCACAGCAACTTCTTCAGCGCGCTGGCGATGGAGAAGCGGATGATGAGCATCATCCTGTTCCTGATCGTGGCCGTGGCCGCGTTCAACATCGTCTCGACCCTGGTGATGGTCGTCACCGACAAGCAGTCCGACATCGCGGTGATGCGCACGCTCGGGATGTCGCCGGCGCGGGTGATGGGCATCTTCATGGTCCAGGGCACGGCCATCGGTCTGATCGGCACCGTCGTCGGCATGGTCGCGGGCGTGATCCTGGCGTTCAATGTCGAATCGGTGGTGGCCGGGATCGAAGGCCTGTTCGGTATTCATTTCCTCGATCCCGATATCTACTACATCAGCGAGCTGCCATCCGACGTGCATCTGTCGGATGTGCTCAGGGTCGGCGGCGGGGCCTTTCTGATGTCGGTTCTGGCGACCCTCTATCCGGCCTGGCGCGCGGCCAAGACCCAACCGGCGGAGGCACTGCGCTATGAATGAGTCGACATCCGTCCTGGAGGTCCGGGATCTGGTCCAGACCTTCCGTCAGGGACCGCAGGAGGTCCGGGTACTCAAGGGTGTGAGCTTCCGGATCCGGGCCGGCGAGCGCATCGCCATCGTCGGCGCGTCCGGTTCGGGCAAGAGCACGCTGCTGCACGCCGTCGGCGGACTGGAGCGCCCCACGTCCGGGAGCATCCATTGGGGTGGTGAGGACATCGGGCGGCTCGGTGAGGCCAAGCTCGGACGACTGCGCAACCGCCGGCTCGGTTTCGTCTACCAGTTCCATCATCTGCTGCCCGAGTTCACGGCGCTGGAGAACGTGGCCATGCCGCTGCTGATCGGCGGGACCAAGCCGGCCGAGGCGCGCGAGCGGGCGTCACAACTGCTGGAGCGCGTCGGTCTGGGTCATCGCGGTGCGCACAAGCCGGGCGAGCTATCCGGCGGCGAGCGCCAGCGCGCGGCCGTCGCCCGTGCCCTGGTGACACGTCCGGCCTGTCTGCTGGCCGATGAGCCGACCGGCAACCTCGACCGGCACACGGCCGCCGGGGTCTATGAGCTCATGCTCGAACTCAACCGCGAGATCGGCACCAGTCTGGTCATCGTCACCCATGATCCCGAGCTGGCCGCTCGCATGGATCAGGTCTGGCGGCTCGACGACGGGGTCTTGTCCAACGCCTCGAACAGCGCCCGATAGCGCGCCTGACGCCGTTCGACCTGGCGCGCCACGCGCCAGCGCCAGAGGATCCGGATCGTCACATAGCCGACGAGCGCGCAGATCGTCGCGCAGATCAGGCAGCCGATCAGCATGGGTTCGAGGATCTCGAACCAGTGATGCCAATCCAGCCAGAAGGCGACCTCGAAGCCGCGGGGCTGGAGGCCGAGCACCCAGCATCCCAGCACATAGGCGAAGTAATACATCGCCGGGATGGTCACTGGATTGGAGATCCAGACCAGGCTGACGGCGATCGGCAGATTGACCCTCAGCCGGATGGCCAGCGCAGCGGCGATGAAGGTGTGACCCAGTGGCGGCAGGTACATCACGAACAGACCGACCGCCACTGCACCCGAGACCGAACGCCGGTTCAGGTGCCAGAGGTTGGGGTCGTGCAACAGCGTGCCGAAGATGCTCAGCCAGCGATGGCCGTGGATCTCGGCTGGGGTCGGGGTGACCCGTTCAAGCCACTTTCTCACAAATCGAACTCTCTCGATCACGGTGTGGTCGCGAGTATAAATCCAGAGGCGAGGCTTAGGGATGTTGCTTCATGCCGGATTGGGCTTTGCGTTGGGTGTCGGGGCGCTGCATCTGCTGCCTGGGATGCCGCCGTGGTGGTCGGGAGCACTGTTCCTGTCCATGTCTGCTGTTGCGGCCTGGACCCGGCCGCGCCTGCGCTGGGCGTTCTTTTTCGCGCTTGGATTCTGTTGGGCCTGGTTCCACGCTTGTCAACGGCTGTGCGCGCCCTTTCCGGACGGGCTGGCGCGCGCGCCTCTGGTCGTCGAGGGGCGAGTGGCCTCGATCCCGAGCGTCGAGGGACATCGCACGCGCTTTCTGCTCGACGTCGAACGCACCTGGGACGCGCATGGGGCGGAGCTGGACTTCGGCGGTCGGGTCCGCCTCACCTGCTATCGGGACTGTCCGAGGCTGTCGGCCGGTGAGCGCTGGCGTATCGCGGTGCGTCTCAAGCCGCGTCATGGCTCGCTGAATCCGGGCGGTTTCGATTACGAGCGCTGGCTGTTCGAGCAGGGCATCGCGGCGACCGGCTATCCGCGCGGTCGCGAGGCGTTCGAGCGTCTGGACGCGGGGCCGGGGGCCTATTGGCTGACCCACCGGCGTCAGCGGCTGGCCGAGCATCTGGCCGGAGTGCTGGAGGATTCGCCGCAACTCGGGCTGATCCAGGCGTTGACCCTCGGCGAACGCGGCGCACTGGCGCGCGAGACTTGGGACACCTTCACCCGTACCGGCACCAACCATCTGGTGGCCATCTCGGGGCTGCATGTGGGACTGGTGGCCGGCGGCGTCTTCTGGCTGGCGCGTTGGTCGTGGTCGCTGAATGCACGTCTGACCCTGATCCTGGCGGCTCCGCGCGCGGCGGCGGTCTTCAGTCTGCTGGCCGGTTTCGGCTATGCGGCGCTGGCCGGATTCGCCATCTCGACCCAGCGCGCGCTCATCATGCTGGCTGTGGTGCTGGGGGCGTTGTTCCAGCAGCGCACGCTGCGGCCCTATCATGCCCTGACGCTGGCTCTGGTCGGCGTGCTGGTCTGGGATCCGGGGGCTGTGCTGTCATACGGCTTCTGGCTGTCGTTCGGGGCCGTGGCCTTCCTGCTGCTGCATCTGGGTCAGCGCTTGCCGAGCCGCGATCTCTGGACGCGCTGGGGACGGGCGCAATGGGCGGTCGGTCTGGGGCTGCTGCCGCTGCTGTTGCTGTTCTTCGGTCAGGCGTCGCTGATAGCGCCGCTGGTCAATCTGGTGGCGGTGCCGCTGTTCAGTGTGCCGATCCTGCCGCTGGTGTTGATCGCCGGTCTCCTGAGTCTGGTTCCGGTCGCCGGACTCGATGTGCCTTTGCATCTGGTCGCCGATGGACTCGGCTGGTGTCTGAGCGGGCTGGATTGGCTCGCCGCTCAACCCTGGGCTGCCGTTCAACTGCCTGCGCGACCGCTGTGGGCCTGGGCGTCCGCGCTGCTGGGGGCGGTGCTGCTGCTCGCTCCGCGCGGTCTGCCGGGACGTTGGCAGGGGCTGATTCTGATGTTGCCGCTGGTGGCGGCGCGTCCGGATGCGCCGGGTTGGGGCGAGGTCCGGTTCAGTCTGCTCGATGTGGGGCAGGGGCAGGCCGTTGTGATCGAGACCCAGGACGGCATTCTGGTCTATGACAGCGGACCGGCGTATCCGGGCGGATTCGACACGGGGGCAATGATCGTCGCGCCCTTTCTCCAGTCGCGCGGGATCGAGCGCATCGACCGGCTCGTCATCAGCCATGCCGACCGGGATCATGCCGGAGGTACATCGGGTCTGCTGGCGCGCGTGCCTGCCAAGCGTCTCCAGACCGGCGAACCCGAGCGGTTGGGGCTGGCCGGTGCCGAACCCTGTATGGCCGGCGAGACCTGGAACTGGTCAGGCGTCGACTTTCGGCTGCTGCATCCGCAACGCGCGGATCTCAAGGGCAACGAGGCGTCCTGTGTGCTGGAGATTCGCACCGGCGAGCGAGCCATCCTGCTGACGGGTGATGTGGGCGCCCGCACCGAAGAGCGCCTGGTCGCACGTCTCGGGGCCGACTGGCGGGTTGCCGTCTTGATCGCCGGACATCACGGCAGCGCGACCTCGACGTCGGCGCGTCTGCTGGATGTCGTGCAACCCGAGTGGGTGCTGTTCTCGTCCGGTTATGCCAATCAATTCGGCTTTCCGGCACCTTTGGTGCGTGAGCGTCTGGCCGAGCGCGGGATTCCGACCCTGAACACGGCACTCGACGGCGCCGTTCAGTTCAGGCTGGGGCCGGACGGCTGGATCGACGAGCCGCAGGGCCGGCGCGAGCGTGCCGGGCGGCTGTGGACGCATCGACCGGCGTTGCCGCCTTGAGGCGATTGCCAAACTGGATTCGTCCTCTGCCGGCGTCTTCGTAGACTGGGGACGAGGAAACGACACGGCAGCATTACCCGGGCATCTGCGCGTGTGCCTCCAGCCCACGCTGTGCCAGTCTGTTGATATGCGCCAGCATGGCGGTGCGCGACGCTTCACCCGAGCCATCGAGCAAGTCGGCTGTTGCAGATACCAGCCAGGCCAATCCTTGAACGCACTCATACATCGCTCGCTCAAGCTGTCTCGGCGTCAGGCCACAGGCCTCGATCCCAAAGCGCCGCATCTGTGCCGGAGACACGAAACGCTTCGTTCCTCGTAAGGTCAACGCCTGCATATCCCGGCGAATATAGGCTGTGGTGCAGACCACATCGTAGATCGGAGCCAGGCGGACATCGCTCAGGCTCGAATAGAGCACGCCGAAATTCTTCAGATGCGCATCGCCGTTTTGCAGCCATTGGTTCAGCAGCAAGGCTTTGAAAAACTGAGTCATGGCCGGCTGCCGATGCGCCGGACTCACGAACTGCACGATGCTTTTGGCCAGTTGCTCATAGCTTCCCGTGTATTTTTCGTCACGCGATTTGGCTTGTAGCACGCAGAAATCTGCAAAGCCCCAGTAGCCGCCGTGCGGATGGAGGTCAAAGCGGCGCATCACGAAAAACCGCTCGTCCTCGGACAAATAGAACTCCGGAACCTCGACCTGCGCTTCCAGCAGACAGCGCATACAGAGCCATTCATTGAGCGCCAGATGCGGATAATCCGGTCCCCAGGACTTCACCACGAAGTCTTCGACCCTGAGCGTGGCCTTGTCCAACAGCGGAGCCAGCACCTTGGGCTGGACACCGCTGAGCGGCGAGTGCAGGGCAAACCGCTGCACCAGCGCCTCGAACAGGTCGGGCGAGGTGTTGTGCAACACATCCGCCAGCGCCAGTTCAGCCGTGTCCGCATGCGCTTGCTCATTCAGCGTCACCCGGCCTTTCAGGCTGGGGGCCAACAGCGACAACAGCGCAAAGTCGTCGGCGATGCCCAGCTTGCCGAAATGCTTTTTGATGACGGAGAGCAAATAGCCTTCCGGCAAGTGCATCTCGAACAGGGGCAACAGGCGCGCGTGGGCATAGCTCTTCGCCCGCACCGGCATGGTCAAGGATACGAAAGCGTCGGGGAGTGGTGTGTGATAATTGAACACGCACTCGCCGTCGCTCTCTTGCAGCAGCTCACCGGCGGGCTGGGTAGCGATGAAGACCGGCAAGCGTTTCATCGGTCTTGCTCCGACCTGTATTCCTGCCGGCGCTCCTGTTCGCGCTCGGCACGCAGTTGTTCGAAGGTCGGGAAGGGCGACTGCGGACTGGGTTCCAGCGTAAAGCCCAGGTAATCGAGCATCTTCAGCACCTTGCGCAAGCCGACATCACCGGCGCGACCCTGCTCGAAGGCGTTGATCGTGCTGCGGGAGATGTCCAGATCCTGCGCCATCCGCTGCTGAGTGACGCCCTGTGCCCGGCGCGTGTGCTTGAGGAATTGACCGAGCGTGGAGAAGTCCATGATGTCTGAAATATTCTACATTTTTGCTGTCTAGCCCTGAAATGTAGCATATTTCAAACAATCACTGGATAATGAGCGCGCACAGCAGCAATACCAGCGTTTCGGTCAGCTCGACCAGAGCACCGGCCGTGTCACCGGTAAAGCCCGAGATCCGCGTGAGCATGGCGTGCCGCGCGATACGGTAGAGCGCCAGCGCCGCCAGGATCAGCGCCAGACCAGACCAGCCGCCGAGCACTAGCGTCACGACTCCAGCCGCCGTAACGCTCAGCCAGGCCGCCCGCCGGGGCAGATGATTGAACTGATCGGCGGCCATACCCTGCCGGCGCGCATAGGGCACGGTCAGCAGCAGCAGCGGCAACTGCGCCCGCGCCAGCATGGGAACGGCGAGCAACGGCCAGATGACGCCGGCCAGGATCAGCGTCTTCAACGCCGCCCACTTGGCGAGCAGCACCAGCCCGATGAGCGTCACAGCCGCCGGACCGCTGCACGGATCCTTCATGATCTCCAGCGTGCGTTCACGACTGCCGAGTCCGCCGATCCAGGCATCCGCGCTATCCGCCAGCCCATCCAGATGCAGCGCGCCGCTCGACCAGACCCAGAGCATCAGCACCAGCACCGCCGCGACATCAATCGGCGCGCCGGCGAGCGCTAGTGCCGCGAGCGCCGCCGGTCCTCCCATCAGGAGGCCGACGAACGGATACCAGGGCACCGAACGCCCGGTCTCGTGCGGTTGCGTCTCTCCTGGGTCGGGGAAGGGCAGCCGTGACAGGAAACGTCCGGCGATCCGGAGTGGGCGGAGTCGTGTCATTCGATCGAACCGTGAGCAATCAGACTCGGACGCCCCGGCGGCGGATAGATCCGCAGTCGGGTGAGACAGGCGTGTGGGACTTCGAGCAGCAGCAATCCCGCTTCGGCCATGCACAACACCTCGGCGACCAGCACGCGGATGACGCCGCCGTGGGTGATCAGAAGCGTCCGGGGTTCGCGCACATCGAGCAGGTCGCGCCAGGCCGCCAGCACCCGTGCGCGGAAATCGGCGAAGGGTTCGGCTCCAGGCGGCGTATAGCCGACCGGATCGCTCCAGAAGCGCTGGAGTTCATCGGACGGAATCTCGCTGACGGCGCGGCCTTCCCAATCGCCGAAACCACGCTCGCGAACAGCGTCCGTCAGGGTCAGCGGCAGGTCATGCGTCTCGGCCAGCTCACGCGCGAACTCGGCGCACCGGCGTGCCGGCGAGCTGACGAGTCGCGTCCAGTCCGACCGGTCCGCCGTCGCGCGCCGCATCTGCTCCCAGCCGAGCGGACTCAGCGGATCGTCAAGCGCGCCGCGAAAACAGGCGCCGCCCTCGACATCGCCATGCCGCAACAGCTCGATGAGCGGCTCGGATCCCGATCCGTTCAAGCCTCGCTCACGCCCGCTTCGTCGAAGGTCGCCATCTTTCGGTGCACGACACAGGCCATGCGGAGCAGGGGCACCAGGGTCGCGCCGCCCGTGGCCTCGCCGAGGCGCAGTCGCAGATGCAGATAGGGATCGGCGTCGAGTGCCTCCATCATGTGGCGATGTCCGGGCTCCGCCGAGCCGTGCGAGAACAGCATCCAGTCGCGCGCGCCGGGGTTGATCCGGGTGGCGACCAGCGCCGCCGCGCTGATGATGAAGCCGTCGACCAGGATCGGCAATCCGAGCTGCGCGGCGCGGATGAAGGCGCCGGTGCTGGCGGCGATGTCGAAGCCGCCGAGACGGCGCAGCAGCTCCACCGGTCCGTGCTCGGGGCGGGCATGGAGAGCCAGGGCCGCCGCGACCACCTGAGCCTTGCGCGAGACGCCTTGGCGGTCGAGCCCGGTGCCGGGTCCGGTCAGGATCGCCGGTTCCAGATCCAGCAGGGCACAGGCCAGGGCCGTCGCCGGGGTGGTGTTGCCGATGCCCATCTCGCCACAGATCAGGAGGCGTGCGCCCTCGTCGAGCGCGCGTTCGACCGCCGTGCGCCCGATGTCGAGCGCACGCGCGAGCTGGTCGTCGGTCATGGCCGGTTCACGGGCTATGTTGCCTGTGCCCGGACCGAGCCGCTCGGAGCGCACGCCGGCGACCGGGCCGGGATCGGTGGCGATGCCCAGATCGAAGATCTCCATCACGGCGTCGATCGCCTCGGCCATCACCGAGACGGCCGCGCCGCCGCGCGCGATGTTGTGCAGCATCTGGAGCGTGACTTCGCGCGGGAAGCAGGAGACGCCCTCGACGGCCACGCCGTGATCGGAGACGAATTGCAGGATGCGCACCGGGTCGGGCGTGGGTGTGTCCGTGCCCTGCATCCCGGCGAGCCGGATCGCCATCTCTTCCAGGCGACCGAGCGAACCGCGCGGTTTGGTGAGTCGATCCTGACGCGCCTGAGCCGCCGCGGCGGCCTGCTGGTCGATGGGACGGCAGGGGGCTTGGAGCCAGTCGAGTGTCATGTTCATCGATCTCAGGGTTGGTAGCGGAGCGTCAGATAGACCGAACGCCCGAGCTGGTTGTACAGGTAGGCCGTTTCGTACTCTTCATCGAGCGCGTTTTCGAGACTGGCCTGAAGACGGAGTGCCGGATTGATCCGGTATTCGGCGCGCAGATCGAGCAGCGCATAGCCGTCGAGCCGGTTCTTGTTGGCCAGGTCGTCGTAACGCCGGCCGGCGACGAAGACCGTGCCCCCGAGCGACCAGCGGTCGAAGCGCCGCTCCAGGTCGATCTCCAGACTCTGCTCGGGGCGGCGCGGCAACAGGTTGCCCTGATTGGCGCCGGGCGAGCGGTTCTCGGGATCGAGCAGGGTCAGGCTGGTCTTGAGGCTCCAGTCCTGATAGTCGGCGCGGGTCGTCGCTTCCAGTCCGCGAATGCGCGCGCGCCGGACATTGACGGCGGACGAACTCGCCGCATCATAGGCGATCAGATCGTCGATGTCGGTCTCGTAGAGACTCAGATCCCAACGTCCGTCGATCCCCGGACCGACCGGCAGCTCACCGGCGATCCCCAGCTCCCAGCTTCGCGAACGCTCCGGATCCAGGTCCGGGTTGCCGTAGTCGGGATAATAGAGATCGTTGAAGCTCGGCGCCTTGAAGGCGGTGCCATAGGCCAGAGAGACGCGCAGTCCGGTGTCGAACAGATAGCCGAGCGCCGCATTGCCCGTGCCGTGCCCGCCCAGATCGCCATCTTCGTCCTGGCGCAGACTGAGCTTGAGATCCGCCGCGCCGAGGCCGGCCTGATATTCGCCGAAGACGCCCAGATTGTCGCGGGTGTCGCGGCTGTAGTCGATAGTGCTCGCGACACGCTCCTCGCGATAGTCCAGGCCCAGCGTGGCCAGTTGGCTCTTGGTGAGACGCCAGTCGTTCTGCAGCGAGAGACTGTCGCGCGTGGTCTCGAAGCGATCGACGAAGCGCTCGCCGGCATCCGTGTCCGGGTCGTCGAAGAAGGAGCGGTAGCTGTCCCAGCTCTGGCCGGCGGCCAGCGTCAGGGTCCAGGGGGCGAGCGGTTTGAGGATCGCCTTGGCGCCCAGCACCTGCTGCTCGGAGCGCGAGACGTTGCCGGCGAAGGCCGAACCGTCGAAGTCGAGTCGGCCTTCAGTACGCAGGGCGTTGAACTCCAGCTCGGCCTGTTCGCTGAAGCTGTAACCGGCGCGCAGACTCAGACCCGGATTGCGATAGGGGTCGCGGTCGTCCTGCTCGACACCACAGCCGGCGAAGGGCTTGGAGCGTCCTGAGCAGGCGTCGATACCATCGGTGCGGTCGAAGCTGGCGCCCAGATCGATCCAGCCGCGTTCGCCGCCGCCCGAGAGTCCGGCGGCGACCCGCGCGGTGTGGAGCGTGCCTGCGCCCAGCGTCAGCCGTGGCGACCAGTCGCCGCCGCCGCGTCGGGTGAAGATCTGGATCACGCCGCCGATGGCCTCCGAGCCGTAGAGACTGGAACGCGGTCCGCGCACGACCTCGATGCGCTCGATCTGCTCGATCGGCAGATCCTCCAGCGAGGCCGTGCCCGAGGTCGCCGAGCCGATCTTGACGCCGTCGACCAGCACCAGCACGTGATCCGAGTTGGTGCCGCGCAGAAAGAGCGAGGACTGATGGCCGGGGCCGCCGGTGCGGGTGAGACTGACGCCGGGCAGTCCGCGCAGCAGATCCGGCACCGAACGCGCCTGACGGCGTTCGATCTCGGGGCGGTCGATGACGGTGACCGAGGCCAGGGTCGTGCTCTCGGGTTCGGCGGTCCGGGTGGCTGTGACCACCACGGATTCGAGTTGAGTGGGCGTCTCGTCGGCCAGGACGAGACCGGCCAGCGGCAGCATCAGTGCCGCCGGCATCCAGGAATGGGACATGGTTCTTCGACTCCGTACACTGAGTCAGACACACCCGCCTGACTCGACAGGGGAGGGCCGTGATGGGGAGTCGAATGGACGCACGCGAAATCGCCGGACGAACCGGGGCGTAGACGCACGGTCGTCGCCCCACGCGACCCCGTTCATGGAATCGGCCTTCAGTCGGCGCGATTCCGATCCCCAGGCCGGTCTCCGGGCTCACGAGCGGGGCAGTGACGCCCCGACGCGACGCCTTCCCATGAGCCTGTGCTCACAGTGGCTGTCGTGTCGCGTCTTGACTCGTCTACCGTTGCGGGGGCAGCGCCGGCTTTCCCAGGTTCCAATGTCGGATGGGGCACCGGCTTCCCGTTCAACCGCTTGGTGAAGACCACCAAGCGGCACCGGGGGATCAAGGGCGGCTATTAAACCGCGTTCGAGGTGAAATGACGAGTTTTTCGTGGGGATTTCATCGACGAAAAGACCCGGCCGAGCATCGACTCGACCGGGTCTTGGACATCAGCCCTTTAGGGGCGATTCAGCGGGAGGCGGCGCCTCAGTAGTCCATGTCGTCCATGCCGCCGCCGGCGGGCGCGGCCGGAGCCTTCTCCTTCTTCGGCTCGTCGGCGACCATGGCTTCGGTGGTGATCATCAGACCGGCGACCGAGCAGGCGTTCTGCAACGCCGAGCGCGTGACCTTGGTCGGGTCGATGACGCCCATCTCCATCATGTCGCCGAACTCGCCGTTGGCGGCGTTGTAGCCGAAGCTGCCCGACCCCTCGGCGACCTTGTTCAGGATGACCGACGGCTCTTCACCGGCATTGGCGACGATCTGACGCAGCGGCTCTTCCATCGCGCGCCGGGCGATGGTGATGCCGACGGTCTGGTCGTCGTTGGCGCCCTTGAGATCCTTGATCGCGTTCAGGGCGCGCACCAGCGCGACACCGCCGCCGGGGACGATGCCTTCCTCGACCGCCGCGCGGGTCGCGTGCAGGGCATCCTCGACGCGCATCTTCTTTTCCTTCATCTCGATCTCGGTGGCCGCGCCGACCTTGATCACGGCCACACCGCCGGCCAGCTTGGCCAAACGCTCCTGGAGCTTTTCGCGATCGTAGTCGGAAGTCGTCTCCTCGATCTGGGCACGGATCTGCTCGCAACGGGCCTTGATGGCATCGTGCGAACCGGCACCGTCGATGATGGTGGTGTCGTCTTTGGCGACCTGGACCTTCTTGGCGGTACCCAGATCGTTCAGGGTCGCCTTCTCCAGCGACAGACCGACTTCCTCGGAGATCACGGTCGCGCCGGTCAGGATGGCGATGTCCTGGAGCATCGCCTTGCGACGATCACCGAAGCCCGGCGCCTTGACCGCGCAGACCTTGAGGATGCCGCGCAGATTGTTGACGACCAGGGTCGCCAGGGCCTCGCCCTCGACGTCCTCGGCGATGATCAGCAGCGGCTTGCCGGCCTTGGCGACACCTTCCAGCACGGGGAGAAGATCACGGATGTTGGAGATCTTCTTGTCGTGCAGCAGGATGTAGGGATCGTCCAGCTCGGTCTTCTGGCTCTGCTGGTTGTTGATGAAGTAGGGCGACAGATAGCCGCGGTCGAACTGCATGCCTTCGACCAGGTCCAGCTCGTTGTGCAGCGACTTGCCTTCCTCGACCGTGATGACGCCTTCCTTGCCGACCTTCTCCATCGCCTCGGCGATGATGTTGCCGATCGAGTCGTCGGAGTTGGCCGAAATGGCGCCGACCTGGGCGATCTCCTTGTTGGTCGAGCAGGGACGCGACAGGGCTTGCAGTTCCTTGATCGCAGCCTCGACGGCCTGATCCATGCCGCGCTTGATGTCCATCGGGTTCATGCCGGCGGCGACCGCCTTCAGGCCCTCGCGGACCATGGCCTGCGCCAGCACGGTCGCGGTGGTGGTGCCGTCACCGGCGATGTCGGAGGTCTTGGAAGCGACTTCCTTGACCATCTGCGCGCCCATGTTCTCGAACTTGTCCTTGAGTTCGATCGCCTTGGCGACCGAGACGCCGTCCTTGGTCACGGTCGGCGCGCCCCAGGACTTCTCGATCACGACGTTGCGGCCCTTCGGACCCAGCGTGACCTTGACCGCATTGGCCAGGACGTCGACGCCGCGCAACATACGGACACGGGCATTTTCACTGAAGAAGATCTGCTTGGCAGCCATTGCTCGATAAGCCTCGAATTGGATTCAGGATGTTCGGTCGATGCGATCCGTCGGCGTTGTGTGAGAACCGGCGGATCGCGCCTGTCGGGGGATGTCTGCGCTTATTCGATGACGCCCATCAGGTCGTCTTCGCGCATCACCAGCAGCTTCTCGTCGCCGACCTTGACCTCGGTGCCGGAATACTTGCCGAACAGCACCCGGTCGCCGACCTTGACGTCGAGCGCGCGCACATCGCCGTTGTCGAGGATCTTGCCCTTGCCGACGGCGACGACTTCGCCCTGACTCGGCTTCTCGGTCGCGGTGTCGGGGATGAGGATGCCGCCGGCAGAGGTGCGCTCCTCTTCACTGCGACGGATGACGACACGATCATGCAAAGGACGGAGTTTCATGGATCTTGGATCTCCCTTGAGGAAGGTCAGTGTGGATCGTTGGGTTGAGGTTGTTAGCACTCTTGCGGTGCGAGTGCTAACAATGTAATCGCAAAAACGGCGCTGTCAAGGGGGATGCACGCGGCTTGATGGCGGCGCCGTTTCCCGACACACTGCGCGGCCTGTCTCATCGATACGCGCTCGACTTCAGGAATACCAACTGCCGCCGTGACCGCCATCCGTATTCGCCGCGTCCCCGACCAGGACGCTCCCATCCAAGCCCGCCACCCGGACGAACTCTTGAGCGTCCTCTATGCCCATCGCGGCCTGAGCGATCCGGCCGAGGCCGCGCCCGGACTCGGAACGCTCGCGCCCGTGACGTCCTTGCATGGCATGGACGCCGCCGTGGACCGGCTGGTCTCGGCGATCCAATCCGACCAGTCCATCCTGGTGGTCGGCGACTACGACGCCGACGGTGCCACCGGCAGCGCCCTCGCGGTGCGCGGGCTGCGCGATCTGGGGGCACGCCGGGTGTCGTTCCTGGTGCCGAGCCGCTTCTCCAACGGCTATGGTCTCAGTCCCGCCGTGGTCGAGGCGGCGCACGTCCAGGGCGCGGATGTCATCCTGACGGTCGACAACGGCATCTCCAGTCATGCGGCCATGGCGCGCGCCCGCGCCCTGGGTCTCTCGGTCGTCGTGACCGATCATCACCTGCCCGGCGACGCGCTGCCCGAGGCCGACGCCATCGTCAACCCCAATCAGCCGGGCTGCGGCTTCCCGAGCAAGCATCTGGCCGGGGTCGGTGTGGTCTTCTATCTGCTCGCTGCACTACGCGGACGACTGCGTGAGATCGGCTGGTTCGGTACCGGTTGTCCCGAACCCAATCTGGCCGAGCGGCTCGATCTGGTCGCGCTCGGCACGGTCGCCGATGTGGTCAGTCTGGATCGCAACAACCGCATCCTGGTCGAGCAGGGACTCAGACGAGTGCGCGTCGGACGCGCCTGTGCCGGGGTGCTGGCCCTGCTCCGGGTGGCCGGACGCGATCCGGCACGTGCGACGGCGGCCGACTTCGGCTTCTTCGTCGCGCCCCGGCTCAACGCGGCCGGGCGCCTGACCGAGATGTCGCTCGGGGTCGAGTGTCTGCTGACCGACGACCCGGATCGGGCGCTCGCGATGGCCCAGCAGCTCGATGCCCTCAACCGCGAGCGTCGGACGATCGAGGGCACCATGAAAGAGGCCGCCGAGACCGTGCTCGACGCCCTGATCCTCGATGGCGAGTCGCTGCCGCCCGGACTCTGTCTGTTCGGCGAGGACTGGCATCAGGGCGTGTCGGGAATCGTCGCCGCGCGTCTGCGCGAGCGCTATCATCGTCCGACCATCGCCTTCGCCGACGCCGGTGATGGTCGGTTGCGCGGCTCGGGGCGCTCGATCGAGGGGCTGCATCTGCGCGATGCCATCGACTGGGTCGACCGGCGGCATCCGGGGCTGATCGAGTATTTCGGCGGACATGCGATGGCGGCGGGGCTGACGTTGCGCCCAGGGTGTCTGGAGCCGTTTCGAGACGCCTTCGTCGAGGCGGTGCGGGTGCAGCTCGGCGATGTGCCGCCGACCCCGGAGATCCGTTCCGACGGCGCGTTGCCGGTCGAACTCCTGACTCTGGAAACCGCCGAGGCGCTACGCTTCGCCGGTCCCTGGGGCAAGGATTTCCTCGAGCCGCGCTTCGATGACGTGTTCGAGGTCGTCGAGGCGCGCCTCGTCGGCGATGACCGACGGCATCTGAAACTCAGGGTCGCGCCGCCGGGCGGGGGCGTGATCGAGGCCATCGCCTTCGGTCTCGGCGAGCGGATCGATGCCGCGCGCGGTGCGGTGCGTCTGGTCTATCGGCTGGACGTGAACAGTTATCGCGGGCGGCAATCGCTGCAACTGCTGGTCGATCATCTGGCCGATCCAGTGGAGACGTGACAAGACAGGTCGAATCGAATGTACGTATATGACGACGAGCTTGAGTACGATGGCGAGGACGATCAGCCGCAAGGCCCGAGCAAGAGCCGGATCAAGCGCGACAAGCTGGCGCTCCAGGCGCTCGCCGAGCGCATGGCCTCGATGCCGCGTTCCGAGCTGGAGCGACTGAATCTCAGCGAGGCGACCTGGGTCGCACTCGACGAGACGCCGCGCATCAAGGATCTGCGCGCCCGCAAGCGTCACTGGAAACGTATCGCCAATCTGCTCGAGCGCGAGGACATGGAGGCCGTCCATGTGTTGATCGACGGTGCCGAGGAGCGCGAGCGTGCCGCCACCGCGCATCATCATGCGCTGGAACGCTGGCGCGAGCGCCTTATCGTCGAGGGCGACGCGGCTGTGACCGAGTTCATCGAAGCGTGCCCGCAGGTCGACCGCCGGCAACTGCGCGCCCTGGTCCGCGCCGCCCAGCGCGACACCGAGCGCGGTAAGCCGGATGCACCGCGCAAGCTGTTCCGGTTCGTGCGCGACTCCCTGGACTGATCGATCCAAGGACGCGCCTGCTGCTTCTCCTGCCGCAGCAATTCGATCCGCTGTGCCGGGGCGAGCGAGAACAGCATCACTTCCAGCGACACGCCCATCTGGAACGCATGTTCGGTCCAGAGTGCATCCGGGGCGATCCCGAGTGCACGCGCCAGGGTCACGAGCGCGCCGGCCAGCGGGGCGAACTGGGCGAGCAGGAACAATCGCGCCGGTCGATCGGGACATAGAGACGCAGATCGTCCAGTGACGGCAGGGCCACCTCCAGCCACCAGTGGCCGTCGCCCGGCTTCAAGGCCCCGGCGTTCTCATGCACGTCGAGCTTCAGCCAGATGACATCACGGGTGAATCCAAAACCGGCTTGTCCCGCGAGCGGCGTGAAGGGGCGTTCGCGTATCTGGTCGAAGTCCAGTCGACCGCTGGGGTCGCGCAACACGGAGAGATAACCCTCGGCGCGCTGGCCCTGGGGGCGATCCTCCAGCACCAGGGGGGGGCGGACAGGGCATCACTCAGCCAGAGCGTCGTCAGCACCAGCGCGGTCGCGATTTTGTACAGCACATGACTTTTCATCGTTATTTTTTGGTCTGGGCGCGACAGGGGCCGGCGAGCGTGACGCAGGGAACGACGATGATAGGGGATGTGGCGTCATTTGTGATGAGCGGCTGTCGTCTTCAGGTGGCCGGCGCGTCAGGCCGGATTTACACAGGCGTACCGGTATGGCCATTGGGTGGCGCCTGATTCTTGGGGTTGTCCGCCGGCTATGCCTGTCCGATACTCGACCCATCAGACTCAACATCGAGGAGACGCGAGATGCAGTTGAACCTTGGTCAGCGCGTGGCATTGCCGGAGGTGGTGTCCTCGATGAACCTTGAGGTCGGCATCGACCTTCAGGGAGTCGCGGTCGACGTCTCCTGCTTCGGTGTCGATGCCGCCGGGCGGCTCGCCGATGAGCGCTACATGACCTTCTTCAACCAACCACGGACGCCCTGCGGCGGCGTGCAGCCGATGGCCGTCACGCTTCTGCCATCGATCTTGATCACTGTGACGTGACCCGCTTGGCGCGGCAGGTTTTCGTGCCCGCACGCGCGACAGGCCGGGTCCGGCGAGTCATGCGTCAGGGTAGTAGGGACCGATGAAGCGCGCCTTTTTACTCCGAAAACGCATCGACAGCCGCGCCAGCTTACGCAGTTCGTCGAGCGGATGCTCGAACTCCAGATCCAGTGTGACAAGACATGGACGATCGCTATCGCCCGGATCACTCACACATTGAGATTTGACACGGGTGCGCAGACGCAGGCCCGGAAAATCATCGACATGCTCGATCAGCAGCAACAGGCTCTGACCGACCCGGTAGGTGCCGAAGGCGGTGATGCACAAAGATCCCTCAGCGATCTGGGACAGTTTGTCGCACATCTCTTCCGGGTCGTGGAGCACCAGTTCCAGCATGGGCATGGTCGGTGCGGTGGCGACATTTGACGCTTCGTGTGAGTTGGGCGAAAGCAATTCGATCAGCTTGGCAAGTCGCCGGTCGTCTTGATGACCGACCGTCGCGAATCGCACCGCCACACGCTGAGCTGTGGGTTCCAGCGGCTCGCACCGCACGACATCGGCCTCGATCGCGAAGGTCTGCCCATTGGTCCAGGGAAAACGCATGATCACTCGCTGGCCATGCCGAATCCCGAGATCACTGGTGACGAAGCTGGCGCCGCCCCAGGAGAGATCCTGATAGCGCGCTGCAATGGCTGCATCAGAGCCGGGCAGGTAGACCTGGATGGGCACCTCGATTCCGACCCGTCGCTGTAAACGCTTTTCCGGGCTCGGATTCGGGGGCGATGCGGGCTGGGGCATGAAACACCTCCATAGGCGAGGATCGTGATCGGTGCGCCCGCTTGGCTCACGCCTTGAGCTGATCGTTCAGACACGGCTGGATCAGCTCCAGCATGGCGCGATGCACCCGCAGATTGCCGGCGACCAGATTGCCGGTGTCGAGGTAACGCTCGCCACCGACCAGATCGGTCACGGTGCCGCCCGCCTCCTTGATGAGCAGCGCACCCGCCGCGCAGTCCCAGGGCGAGAGTCCCAGCTCCCAGAACCCATCCGTGCGCCCGGCCGCGACATAGGCCAGATCGAGCGAGGCCGAGCCGGGACGACGCACGCCGGCCGTGGCCAGGGTAACAGCCTTGAACATGGCGAGATAGGCGTCGATGTGGCGCTGATCGCGGAAGGGAAAGCCGGTGCCGATCAGCGCCCCGTCGAGCGACTGACGATTGGCCACCCGG
Organism: Allochromatium tepidum; assembly: GCF_018409545.1. Classification (GTDB taxonomy): domain Bacteria; phylum Pseudomonadota; class Gammaproteobacteria; order Chromatiales; family Chromatiaceae; genus Thermochromatium; species Thermochromatium tepidum_A. The sequence goes on from NZ_AP024563.1 coordinate 159,252, forward strand.
ATCTTGCGGTCGTTGAGCTGAGCACCCCGACCGCGCGCGGCGGTGAACAGTTCCTCGCGCAGCGGATCATAGACCACGCCGCATTCGAGCCGCCCCTTGTGCAGCAGGGCGATGGAGACGGCGAACTGCGGAAAGCCGTGCAGATAGTTGGTGGTGCCGTCGAGCGGGTCGATGATCCACTGGAAGTCGCCCTTGCCCGCCTGCTCGCCGCTCTCCTCGGCCAGGATGGCGTGACTGGGGAAGCGTCCGCGCAGCTCCTGGACGATGGCCGCCTCGGCGGCTCGGTCGACGTCGCTGACGAAGTCGTTGCGGCTCTTGGTCTCGACCTTGAGCTGATCGACTCGATCGGAGAAACGCAGGATGATCTTGCCGGCACTGCGGGCGGCACGGATGGCGATATTGAGGCTTGGGTGCATCGGTTGCGGGATATCCGGGACGGTCGCTGTATCATAGCGGTCTTGAGACAGCGAATAGAGACGTGATGATTGAGTCGCCCATGATAGACCAAATGACCGAGTCGCTGGCGCGAATCCGTTTCGTGCTGGTCGAGACGACACACAGCGGCAACATCGGCGCGGTGGCACGCGCCATGAAGACCATGGGCCTGTCGCGCCTGGAGCTGGTCGCCCCGCGCCAGCGGCCCGATGCCGAGGCCCTGGCGCGCGCCTCAGGGGCCGATGACCTGCTCGAACGCGCCGGGGTCCACGACGACCTGACCGATGCCCTGGCCGGCTGCCGGCTGGTGGTCGGTGCCAGTGCGCGCCTGCGCTCGATCGAGTGGCCGCTGCTGGAGCCGCCCGAATGCGCGGCGCGTCTGCTCGCCGAGGCCGGCGAGGGCGAGGTGGCCCTGATGCTGGGACGCGAGAGTTCCGGCCTGACCAACGACGAGCTGGCGCGCTGTCACTTCCTGGTCCATATCCCGACCAACCCCGACTTCAGCTCGCTCAACGTCGCGGCCGCCGCCCAGGTGCTCGCCTACGAGATCCGCCGCGCCGCCCGTCTGGCGACCGGCGAGCGACTGACCGAGACCCCGCGCGACCTGGCCGGCGCCGAGGCGATGGAAGGCTTCTACGCCCATCTGACCGAGACCCTGATCCGGATCGGCTTCAGCGACCCCGAGCAGTCGCGCACGCTCACCCGTCGCCTGCGTCGTCTCTTCAACCGCGCCCGGCCCGATCGGGTCGAACTCAACATCCTGCGCGGCATCCTCAGCGCCGCCCAGGGGCGCAAGACGCCCGAACGCTTCGCCCGTTCGGACGAGGCCCCGCAACCGGATTGAACCCACGAGGTATCGGGACATCCATGTTCGATCGCATCCGAGAAGACATCCTCTGCGTCTTCGACCGTGACCCGGCCGCGCGCAACGCCTTCGAGATCCTCACCACCTATCCGGGGCTGCACGCCGTCATGGTGCACCGGATCGCCCATCGGCTCTGGCGGCGCGACCTCAAGTGGCCGGCGCGCCTACTCTCGAACGTCGCGCGCCTGTTCACCGGCATCGAGATCCATCCGGGCGCCGTGATCGGGCGGCGCTTCTTCATCGACCACGGCATGGGCGTGGTCATCGGCGAGACGGCCGTCATCGGCGACGACTGCACCCTCTATCATGGCGTCACCCTGGGCGGGACGAGCTGGCAGAAGGGCAAGCGTCACCCGACGCTCGGACGCGACGTTGTGGTCGGCGCCGGGGCTAAGGTGCTCGGTCCGATCGAGATCGGCGACGGGGCGCGCATCGGTTCCAACGCCGTGGTGGTCAAATCGGTCCCGCCCGGCGCGACCGCCGTCGGGGTGCCCGGACGCATCATCGAACCCGAGCGCGACGCGACCACACGCCGCCGCGCCGACACCGCCAAGCGCATCGGTTTCGACGCCTACGGCGCCACGCGCGACGCGCCCGACCCGGTCGCCAACGCCATCAACCGGATGCTCGATCACATCCACCACATGGACCAGCGGCTCGAATCCATGTCGCGCATCCTGGAGCGGCATGGACTCATGACGCACTTCGAGCACGACGGCGATCTGGACGCCGTGGCGATCGAACCGGCGAGCCGGCCCGACCTCACCCGATCGGATGGCCCGCCGACGGATGACCCGACAGGCGCTAGGGGATAATTGATCGTCCTGCTTGGGTAACGTATGATGCCGAACGTACGTCACGCAAGAGAGGTTGCCCGTGAGACTGACGACCAAAGGCCGTTATGCCGTCACTGCGATGCTGGATCTGGCCATCCATCAGGGGCAGGGTCCGATCGCCCTGGCCGACATCGCCCAGCGGCAGGGGATCTCGCTCTCCTATCTCGAACAGCTCTTCGCCAAGCTGCGCAAGCGCGGACTGGTGACGAGCGTGCGCGGTCCGGGCGGCGGCTACAATCTGGCCCGAACGCCGGCCGAGATCCATGTCGCTGAGGTCATCGCCGCCGTCGACGAGAGCGTGGACACGACCCGCTGCGGCGGTGCCCACAACTGCCAGAACAACGGTCCCTGTCTGACCCATAGTCTCTGGCACGACCTGAGCGATCGCATCTACGACTACCTCAACCGGATCGATCTTCAGGCTCTGGTCGATCAGCGTGACAGCCTGGGTCAGCGTCCGCCGACCACCTGCGCGGCGGTCGACGTCAAGCTCGACGTCCAGCGGATTCGCCTCGGCGCCTGAGCATTTTTAGCCTGGATGGTCCGACGACGGCACGAGCCGTGTTGAACTCACAGAAAAACTACTTCGAACTCTTCGACTTGCCGGTCGGCTTCGCGCTCGACTCCGGGGTGTTGGCCGAGCGCTATCGCGCCCTGGTGCGCGCGTTGCGGGCCGACTTCCTCAGCGACGAGGAAGACGAGACCGCCCGTTCGCTGGCGCGCATCGATCTGGCCTATCAGACGCTGACCGAGCCGCTGGCGCGTGCCGAGTATCTCTTCCGGCTCTATGGCGTGGAGGGGACCGAGACCGGCGGCGACGACGACCCGGCGAGCACCACGCTCGTCGAGGAGATGGAGCGCCAGGAGGCTCTGGTCGCGGCCACCAACCGTTCCGATCCGGGTGCGGCCCTGTCCGAGGTGCTGACCCGTCTGGCCGAGCGCGGCGCGGCGCTCGACAAGGAACTGCACCAACTCTTCGCCGATCCCACGCCGCACAATCTGGGCGCCGCGCGCGAGGTCGTGCGTCAGCTCCAGGGACTCGCCCGTTGCCGGCGCGAGACCGAGGAGCGGCAGGCCGAACTGCTCAGGCCGCGTCCGGCCTGAGTCCGAACCGGACGCGGTCGGGTCAGCACTGTTCCCAGGGCAGTCCGTGGAAACGCCAGCCGCCGCGGGTGCTGCGATGATGCTGCTCGTCGAGTTCGCCCTCGAATCCCTCCTCGACGTGGAACACCGACTTGAAGCCCTCGCGGATCAAGGCCCGGCCGGCCTCCAGCGAGCGCTTGCCGCTACGGCAGATGAGGATGATCGGCGCGCAGCCCCGGCGCTGCTCACAGACCGCGCCGCCGAGCACCAGTTTGCGGATCTCGGTGACGAAGTCGGGGTTGACCACCCAGTCGGGTTCGTCGATCCAGGGGACGTGGACCGCGCCCTTGGGGTGCCCGACGAACAGGAACTCCATGGACGAGCGGATATCGACCAGAATGGCCTGTGGATGGGATTCGAGCATCTCGAAGGCTTCGCGGGGCGAGAGGCCGGTCGGCAGGTCTTCGTTCGTGGCGCTCATGATGGGTGATGCCTCGTTTTGGTGGTTGGTGGGCGATGCTTGTTATCGTGCCTCGACGGTCCACGCCGGCCGGCGAGCCGGGCCCGCCAGTGTAACCGGCGCACGTCGTCTTTGATCACGCACACCCCCAGCGGGTGGCTTGAATTTATCTATTGAATCGATAAAACCAAACTGCGCCAGTCGGATTTCGGGTGGGAGCGGTGGGAGCGATTGCCTTGACTCGCCAAGCGAAGCGGGACTCGAACCAGGGGAAAGGGGACGCGGCACGCCCCGGACAGGTGCTCAAGGAGCGTGGATTGCGGGTGCTGATGCGACTCATGGCGCGTCTGCCCCTGCCGCTGATCCACCGGCTGGGCGGTGCCGTCGGCTGGATCGTGGCGCGCTGGCCGAACCGGCAGCGACGCAATGCGCTGCTCAACATCGCGCTCTGCTTTCCGGAACTGACGGCGGATGAACAGCGACGTCTGCGCGACCGCAATCTCGGCGAGTTCGGCAAGACCTATCTGGAGATCGCTTATCTCTGGCTACGGCCGGTCGATCATGTGCTGTCGCTGGTGCGCGAGGTGCGGGGCGCCGAACGGCTCGAACGCCGGCCGGGGCAGGGGCTCATCGTGCTCTCGCCGCATCACGGTGCCTGGGAGCTGGCCGGACTCTATCTGGCGGCCCAGGGACGCACGGCCATCTTCTACAAGCCGCAGCGCTATCTCGACGACCTGATCCGCGAGTCGCGCGCGCGCACAGGCGCGGATCTGGCGCCCATCACGGCGCGCGGCATCCGGGTGCTGGTGGAGGCGCTGGAGCGGGGGGATTTCGTCGGCATCCTGCCCGATCAGGAGCCGAAAGCCGACAAGGGCGCGGTCTTCGCGCCCTTCTTCGGGATTCCGGCCTTCAGCATGCTGCTGGTCAACCGGCTGGCGAGGCGTACCGGCGCACCCGTGATCTTCCTGTTCGCCGAGCGATTGGCGAATGGAAGCGGATTCATCATCCACTGTCTGCCGGCCCCCGAGGGCACCGACAGCGCGGACGACGCCGTGGCGGCGGCGGCGCTCAATCGCGGCATCGAGCAATGCGTGCGCGTCTGTCCCGAGCAGTATCTCTGGCCCTACAAGCGCTTTCGGCGTCGTCCGGAGGGGATGCCCAAGGTCTACAGCGGACCGCTCGACGACGGGCACGCGCTCGAACAGGCGCGCCGCGTGCGCGAGGCCCTGGCGCGGCGCTAGCCTGCGGCGATGTCGACGCCGTTCACGGCTGACAGCGCGGACAATGGAAGCTCGACCGCTGTCCGATCCGCTGCTGTTGGATGAGCGTGCCGCAGATCCGGCAGGGTTCGCCCGCACGTCCATAGACCCGCAGCGACTGGGCGAAATAGCCCGGAGCACCGGACTCGTTGACGAAGTCGCGCAGCGTGGTGCCCCCCTGTTCGATCGACGCCCCGAGCACCAGACGGATCGTCTCGGCCAGACGGTCGTAGTCGGCCTGGTCGATTTGGTTGCAGGCACGCGCCGGATGCAGACCGGCGAGGAACAGCGATTCACTGGCGTAGATGTTGCCGACACCCACCACGACCGCCGAGTCCATGATGAAGGACTTGACGGCGACCCGACGCGCGCGGCTCGCACGGTAGAGATGTGCGCCGTCGAAATCGTCGCCCAACGGCTCAGGCCCCAGCTTGCACAGGAGCGGATGCTCGACGAGCGCCGTATCCGGCGACTGGGGTATCCAGAGAAAGATCCCGAACCGGCGCGGGTCGTGGAAGCGCAGGAGGCCGCCGTCCGAGAGCACCAGATCGAGATGATCGTGCGTCCTGGGCACACTCTCGGGTGCGGCCAGGCGCAGACTGCCCGACATGCCCAGATGCACGAGCAGGCTGCCCTGCTCCAGTTCGATCAACAGATATTTGCCGCGTCGCCTCAGTGAACGGATCGGCTGACCGGCGACCCGCTCGGGCATCTCGGGCGGGATCGGTCGGCGCAGACGCGGTTCGCGCACGATCAGACGCGCGATCCGGCGTCCGTCCAGATGGGGCCGGATGCCGCGCAGCGTGGTTTCGACCTCGGGCAGTTCAGGCATCAGTGGGTTCCAGGCGAGGCCCTGTTCGAGCGTTCAGTCGGCGGGCGGATCGGCATACATGGCCGGATCCGGCGCGAAGGGATCCTGGCCGAAACCGCTGGGCGCGGCCTTGTCCGGCTCGCCCGGCAGCCGGAACTCGGATGGGGCCGGGGTGGCATCAGGGGTCTCGACCGGCACGGCCCGGCCATCCGGTGTCAGGCGGACCATGGGCGGCTCGCTCGGCAGTGTGTCGCCCGGAACGATGATGGACTCCGGATCATCGGTCGGCTCCCGATCCAGGGCGCCGAAAGATTGGAAAGGATCGGCATCGAGCGTCTCGGTCGAGGGTTCCGGTTCGAACCGGGGCGCCTGGACGGATTCCGGACGCGCTCCAGGCGGGGCGTAGAGGGCCGGCACCGGATCGACGGGTCCGTCGAACGCCGTAGGTGGCGCCGGTGTCGGCTCCGGCGGCGTCGGATCGACCGCATTCGGATCGAGCGTCAGCTCGGGCGCGTCGGTCAGGACATAGAGCAGGCGCTGGTCGAGCCGCGCCCAGCGGCGCCTGTCCTCCGAGATCAGGAAGCGCAGCGTGGTCCCGTCGGCGGACTTGAGCACGACCGGCTCGCCGCTCGGCGTCTCGGCCGGGATCTCGACGCGCTCGGCGTGCAGTCCCACCAGATCGTTCAGGGTCTCGGGTGTGAGCGGGATGCCGCCCAGCCGCCCGAAGACCGGACCGAATCCGCGCGGTACCAGTTGCGGCGAGACATAGTGGATGGGTGGGGCGATCAGCAGATGATGGAAGCGATCCCGGATCAGATGTACCAGTCCCTCGCCGGCGACATAGCGCATCTGACCGATGGGATCCGTGCCGCCGAACTGGAGTTCGCGCGCGTCCAGCCGCAGTCTGAGCCGGGCCGGCGAGAGTCCGAGTTCGCGCAGATCGACGCTCGCGGCCGGAAAGCTGCGCTCGACCGGGGCCTCAAGCAGTCCGAGCAGTTGGGTGACGCGACCGTTGTCGGCATCCACCTGGAAGGGCGTCTCCAGACGCCAGCCGATCGCGGTCTGAATCAGGGTGATGGTCGGCTCACCGGTCCGATTGATCTCGACGCGATAGAGATCGGCGGCGTCCAGATCGGTCAGGGTCGGGACGAGGTGCGCGCGCTGGAGTTCGGCGCGGATCAGCAGCCCGAGCACGACCAGGAGGATCGCCAATGCCCCATTGACCAGCCAGCGTCCGCTCATCGGCCCCTCCAGCGATACCAGCGCATCCCCAGTCCGCCGATCAGGAACACGCCCGGCAGCAGCACCAGCGCGCCCAGACCGATCAGGGTCCGGTGCTTTTCGTCCAGCTCCAGCGGTTCGGCCGCCGTCGGCGGGGGCGGGAGTTCGGGTAGATCCTCTCCCTCGCTCAGCCAGCGCAGCAGCGCCAGACCGAGCGTGCGATTGCCCCGGCGGTCGATGTGGGCGTTGGACAGGAAATCACCGTCACCCACGATGATCAGACGCTGTTCACGCTCGCTCTCGGGCAGGGCGCGCGCGAGCGCCAGCACGACCGGCAGCGGACCGGCACGCTCGCCGATCACCTCGTCGCGCGTGAGCGGACTGGCGAGCGTGCCGGTCTCGTTCCAGCTCTCGGCGCTGCTGCTCAGATAGGTCGACAGCATCCAGCCCGGCGCGACCTGGGACTCGAAGGCCAGGGCGCCGGGCAGCAGTGCGGGCGCGTTCAGTCCCTCGGTCAGGGGGTGCGCCGGATAGTCCTCGACCAGGGCGACGGCGGCCGTGCCGAATCCGAGACGCACGGCCTTGGGATCGACCACCTGACCGGGCAGGACGGCGAGGCCCAGATGCTCCAGCAGGGGTTCGAGACCGCTCGGCGGACCCGGATCCAGCAGCCACAGCAGGTGACCGCCGCGATCCAGGAAGTCGATCAGGGCCTCGACCTCGCCGGGAAAGGGCGGCAGCCGCGGCTGGCTGAGCACCACCAGCCGTGTGTTGTCCGGGACCGCGTCGACGGCGGTCAGATCCAGCGGGCGCGCGATCAGGCCCAGTTCGAGCAGCTCGCGTCCGAACCGGCCCAGATCCGTGTCGCGCTCGCCGTCGATGGCGCGCTCGCCATGCCCCTCGATGACCGCCACCCAGGCATGACGCGGACGGGTCAGACGGGCGATGGCCGCCGAGATGGACCGCTCGCCGATCTCGGCCAGGGTCTCGCGTCGACCCCGGTATTCGAGCAGGATCTGACCCTGGAGCGAGACCTCGGCCTCACGCGCCTGCTCGGGGAAGCGTCGCGGATCCAGATAGCGGATCTCCAGGTCGGGGTCTTGGTGCGCGTAGCGCTCTAGGAGCCGGCCGATCCGCCGCGCCAGCGGCGACTGCGGGTCGGCGAAGACGGTCAGACGCAGTGGCGCCTCCAGCCGTTCGAGGATGAGGCGACTCTCGCGGGTCAGCCGATGGGTCTCGGACTGGGTCCAGTCCCACTGGCGATCGTGCCGCGCCGTCAGCCAGCCCGCCGCGACGACACAGCCCAGCAGCAACAGCATGAACGCGGTGTCGGCGAGCGCGCGCTCGAAGCGACGGACGATGGCGCGGATCGTCTGGGCGCGCGTCTTCATTGCAACCGCCGATTGGCCAGACGCCGATGGGCCAGGGCCAGGAAGAAGCCGGTGAAGAGGAGGAAATAGGTCAGATCGCTCAGCCGCACGGCCCCGAGCAGGAATCGGAACAGATGCTCGTTCCAGGACAGCCAGCCGAAGAGCGAGAGCGTCTGGGCCGTGAGCGATTCGGCGCGCCCTACGATCGAGAAGAAGACCAGGACGCCGAAGGCGATCAGCACCGCCGCGCCCGGCTGCTCGGTGAGGCTGGAGGCCTGGAGTCCGATGGCGCCGAAGAACAGGGCCGCGAGCCACAGGCCCAGGGTGGCCGCCGCGACCTGACCGAGATCGAGCGTGGTCACGCCGGTCAGGAGCGCCAGATTGGCCGCCGGCAGCAGACTGAGCGGGGTGATCAGGACCGCCAGCCCGATGAACTTGCCGAGCAGGATCTCGACCAGCGTCACCGGGGCACCGGCGAGCAGATCGTAGCCGCCGTCGCGGAACTCCGCGCTCAGCATCCGCATGGCCAGCAGCGGCGCGGCCAGCATGGCGAGCACGGCGGCGAATCCGAACAGGTTCAGACACAGCTCCTGCGTGAGCGAGGCGAGCCGCTGATCGGCGTCCAGGCCGCTGAAGTTCTCGATGACCTGGAGAAAGATCCAGGCCAGCACCACCTGGCCCGCGCCCAGCAGCACCCAGAGCAGCGGCGTCACCAGTCCGCTGCGGATCTCGCGGGCGGCGATGGTCGCGATCATGCGTGTTCCTCCGCGCCGATGAGATCGAAGAAGGTCCGTTCCAGATCACTGCGCTCGGGCGTCAGCTCGAACAGATCCAGACCCGCCTGCCGGATGGCGTGCGCCAGATCGGCCGAGGTCGCGTCCGATCTCAGATCGACCTGGAACTGGTTCGGCCCCATGGCGATCGCGCCGGCGACGGGAGGCAGGGCGTTCAGGTGCATGACATGGGTCTCGCCGCCCAGACGCACCCGCCAGAGATTGGTCGGGCGTGCCGCGCGTGTCTCGGCATCGAAACGCACCCGTCCCCGATGCAGGATCATCACCCGGTCGCACACCGACTGGACCTCGGGCAGCAGATGACTGGAGAGGATGATGCCGGTGTCCTGCGCCAGATCGCGGATGAGTCGGCGCAGCTCGCGCATCTGCACAGGGTCGAGTCCCTCGGTCGGTTCGTCGAGGATCAGGAGCGGCGGGCGGTGCAGGATCGCCTGGGCCAGACCGAGCCGCTGGCGGTAGCCTCTGGAGAGTTTGGCGATCAGCCGTCGGCCTTGATCCTCCAGGCCGCAGCGCTGTTTGGCGGTGGCAATGGCCGCGGAGATGGCGCGCCTGGGCAAACGGTGCAGATGGGCGCAGTGGGTCAGATACTCGTCGACCCGCAGTTCGGGATGCAGCGGCGGGCGCTCGGTCAGATAGCCCAGATGGCGCTTGGCCGCGAGCGGGCGGCGCGCCAGATCGATGCCCAGGATCTCGATGCGGCCCGAGGTCGGGGCGAGCAGCCCGCTCAGAAGTCGCAGACAGGTAGTCTTGCCCGCCCCGTTCGGCCCGAGCAGACCCAGCACCTGCCCGCGTTCCAGGCACAGATCGACCCCGGACAGGGCCGAATGGCGTCCGAAGTCGCGGCTGAGATCGGTGGCGCGAACGAGTGTCTCCATGATCGCGCGAAGATAACCGGTCTCAGCCGTCTTGCCAAACCCTTCGGAGCAGGGCTACTTCGCCTTGGCGCCTTCGGGAGTCCGTAGGTACCGGCTCGGGCGCCAGCGATGTCGCGCATCTTAGCCAGCCTGATTCACAGTCATCTCGGGTCGTCCGCATCTGTGATCCGATTCCGCGAAACAGCGTACCGGCTTTGGGTTTCTATTGTGCCGGCTCGGACTTTCAACGAAAATAAGCGGTTATTCCGCGACTCCCCTCTAGGCTGGCCGGTCGGCCTTCTCCAAGGGTTCGCCCTTACCTCCCTCCGAGAGGCCCCTCCATCATGGATACCCCAGACGAAACGAGCGTCGGCTTCGACGCGCTCGGTCTTTCACCCGTGATCGCGCAAGCGGTCCAGAACCTCGGCTACGAATCCCCGACGGCGATCCAGAGCCGGTGTATCCCGCATCTGCTCGCCGGTCGCGATCTGCTCGGCCAGGCCCAGACCGGCACCGGCAAGACCGCCGCCTTCGCCCTGCCGCTGCTCAGCCGTCTCGATCCCGATCTGCGCAAGCCGCAGGTGCTGGTGCTCACGCCCACTCGCGAGCTCGCGCTCCAGGTCGCCGAGGCCTTCCAGCGCTATGCCACGGATCTCAAGGGTTTCAACGTCCTGCCCATCTACGGCGGTCAGGGCTACAGGCTGCAACTCTCGCAGCTCGAGCGCAACCCACAGGTGATCGTCGGCACGCCGGGACGGGTCATGGACCACATCCGTCGCGGCACCCTGGCGCTGGACGCGATCCGCACCCTGGTGCTCGACGAAGCCGACGAGATGCTCAACATGGGCTTCGCCGAGGACATCGACTGGATCTTCGATCAGGCTCCGGCCGAGCGTCAGGTCGCGCTCTTCTCCGCCACCATGCCGCCGGCGATCCGGCGCGTGGCCCAGACGCGACTGGTCGATCCGGTCGAGGTCAAGATCGCCGCCGATTCCGAGACGGTCGACACCATCGACCAGCATCACTGCGTCGTCACCCGCTTCCACAAGCTCGACGTGCTCACGCGCATCATGGAGCTGGAGCCGTTCGACGGGCTGCTGATCTTCGTGCGCACCAAGAATGCCACCACCGAACTGGCCGACAAGCTCAAGGCGCACGGCTTCGCCGCCGAGCCGCTCAACGGCGACATGAACCAGGAGATGCGCGAGCGCACCGTCGAGCGGCTCAAGCAGGGTCAGATCGATGTACTGGTCGCCACCGATGTCGCCGCGCGCGGTCTGGACGTCGAACGCATCAGCCATGTCGTCAACTACGACATCCCGACCGATCCCTCGGCCTATGTGCACCGTATCGGTCGCACCGGGCGCGCCGGACGCGCCGGACGGGCGATCCTACTGGTCGAGCCGCGCGAGCGCGGACTGCTCAAGTCGATCGAGCGCGTCATCCGGCGTCCGATCCCGTCGATGGAACCGCCCTCGGCCGCCGCGCTCAGCGAATCGCGCATCGACCGCTTCATCGGCGAGATCCGCAAGGCGCAGTCGGAACAGGATCTGGATTTCTTCTATCGCCTGCTCTCGCGCATCAGCCAGGAGCAGGAGATCGAGATGATGGACATCGCCGCCGCGCTGGCCTATCTCAATCAGCGCGAACGGCCGTTGAACGTCAAGGAGGATCCGCCGCGCCCGCCCAAGCGCTTCGAGGAGCGCGGCGAGCGTGGACGCGGTCGCGATGGGGATCGGCGTCAGGGCGGTTGGGAGGAGCGCCCGCCGCGCCGCGAGCGTTTCGACGAACGGGATGGGAATCGCGAGGAACACCGGCCGCGTTTCGATCGGGCCGAACGCTCGGAGCGTCCGGAGCGCCCCGAACGCGGTCAACCGCGCCGTGATGACGCCGATCTGACCAGCTATCGCATCGAGGTCGGTCATCAGCACGGCGTGAGTCCACGCGAGATCGTCGGCGCCATCGCCAACGAATCCGGCCTGGAAGGGCGTTATATCGGCCGCATCGACATCCGTGACGACCACTCGGTCGTCGACCTGCCCAAGGGGATGCCGAACGAGGTCTTCCAGCATCTCAAGCGTGTCTACGTGCGCGGTCAGGCGCTGCGGATCACGCCGGCCGATGAGAGCGCCGGAGCAGGGCGGGGCGGAGCCTGGGAAGGTCGTCGTGACTCGGGCCGTGACCGTTCGGGTCCGCCGCGCGAGCGTGAGGCGAGACCACCGCGCGCCGGCGGCGATTTCCAGCGCCGCGACCGCGATGGCTATGCACCGCGCCGGCCGAGCTCGGGCAAGAGCAACGATGGCGGCAAGCGCGGTCCGGGTTCGGGACGTAAATTCCGCGACTGATCGGAATCGAGCTGGCTGGCGTGATATTTGCCCAGATTTCGTGAAGAACCATTCTCGTATCTGGAGTCACGAAGATGTCAGTCAGCCTCGAAACTCTCGCCGCCGGTCTGGCCGATGGCGATCTGGTCCCTTATCTGGGACCGGGCGCTCTAGCCGGCGCGGTCGATCCGCAGACCGGCGAACCGATCCCGGCCGACGGCGACAGCCTCATCCTGGCCATGAACAATGGTCAGCCGGTGTCGCCGCGGCTGATGTGGGATTTCTCACGCGCGGCCATGAACGTCGAACTCAAGCGCGGTCGCGGTGCGATCCACCGTTTTCTGAACACCACCTATGCCGAGCGGACCTGGACGCGCTCGCCGCTGCACGGCCGGCTCGCGCACATCCAATACATCACCGAGCTGATGGGCGGATTCGCCATTCCGAGCTTCGTCAAGACACTCCGTACCGGCAAGCAGTACGTCTGTCTCGGACTGCGCTTCCTGCGCGACACCGAGCGCATGGTCTTCTCGGACATGACCTATGGCTCCGGTGCTCCAACCGGCTGGGCGCTGATCCCGGAACCGACGGACAAGGAGCGTCGTTTCTGCGACAAACGCGGGATCGAGATCCTACAGGCCGACATCTCGGACCTGCTCGCGGTATCCTCGACGCCGGAACCCACGGCGGCCTAGACACCGCCACAGCGCGACACTGTCGAGGAGCCGATCTGAACCCCGTCATCGAACTGGTGCGCGGCCTGGCCGCCTGGATGGTCTTCACGGCCCATGCCGCCCATCTGCTCACGCCCGATCCGGCCTTTTTGAAATTCCTCTGGACCGGAGTCGATCTGTTCTTCGTGATCAGCGGCTTCGTGTTCGCCCCGCTGCTGCTGTCGGGCGGCTTTGCGATCCGGCCCTATGCGATCAGGCGCGTCTTCCGTCTCTATCCGCTCTATCTGGTCTCGCTGCCGCTGTATTACCTGATCGCGCCCGAGTCGCCCGACAAGCTACTCTATCTGCTCAGACATCTGGTCTTTCTCGGCACCACCAGCGGCGCGCACGAAGCCTTCTTCTTCAATCCGGCCTATTGGAGTCTGCCGGTCGAGGTCGAATACTATCTGCTGCTGCCGCTGCTGGCGCTGATCGTCGCGGGCCGGTTGCGGGTGGTGCCGGCGCTGTTCGGAATCTTTTGTGTCGTGCGGTTCGGGATCGTGCTGGGAGCCACGCCCTTCGCGAGTCCGGATCCGAACCGGCTGTCGATCCTGCGGGTCCATCTGCCCGGCATCCTGATCGAGTTCCTGGTGGGAGTCTTCGTCTATGTCGCGCACCAGCGCTGGCGTGATTCGGGACAGCGCCTGTGGCCGATGCTCGCCGGTGCAGGCGGGTTGGCGCTCTGGCTGAGCCTGGGACTCTTCTTTGCGCGTCACGGCGATCCGGGGATCGGCGCTCATCTGTGGCTGAAGTCCTATTTCAGCCTGCTGTGTGCCATCGGCTATGGGCTGATGCTGTTCGGGCTACTGGGTCTGCTGGGCGGTCTGGACGGACGCGCTCGACAGTCGGCCTTCTTCCTGGGCAACCTGAGCTATGGCGTCTATCTGTTCCATATCCTGGTGCTGCGGCTCTACGAGCGGTCGGATCTGGCGTTGCCGGGCGCCCTGGCCTTCATTGCCTGCGGGCTCGCGGTGCTGGTGCTGGCCCTGCTGGGCTATCACCTGATCGAGCATCCGGCGCGCACCTTCGGTCGTCGCCTGGCATCGCATCGCGAGCCGACGCAAGCCCCTATCCTCTCGCGGGAGAGGGGTTGGGGAGAGGGGGAGCTCAAGCGACATGGCTGATTCATCGCTGAGACCTGCTCAATAGATCCAGCGCCTGCCGGCGACAGAGACGGGCCGTTTCCCGATCCAGGGCTTTGAGCCGGCGTTGAGGAATGGCGTCGAATCCGTACAGGGCACCGGCGATCATGCCGAGGATGGCGCCCGTGGTATCGGCATCGCCACCGCGATTGACCACATCGATCAGGGCCGACTCGAAGCCATCCGTGCCGAACAGCGCCTGGAAGACTGCCCGCAGGGTCTCGACGATATAGCCGCCGGGATCGTCCTGACGGCGCTCGCCGTCGAAGGCGAAGCGGGAGTCCGCCTCGACCAGTTCCGCGGCGAGTCGACGCAGATCTTCGAGCGATCCGCCGAGCAGGGCGGTCTGAGTCATCCGGATGACGGTGAGGGTGCCGAGGTCGGACAGGCTATTGTGGTGGGTGACATGGGCCTGCAGCCGATAGTCGACACAGACCCCACAGGATGGCGCACGGCAGACATAGATGCCCTCCGACTCGCACAGTTGCTTGTAGAGGAAGCGTTTCCACTTCATGTCCTGGACGTTGCGCACGGCCAGCTCGGGGAAGTTGCGCCGCATCAGCTCGGTCAGCTCGGCGCGGTTCCAGAGTCCGAGATCGTGCCAGAGATGATCGTCGGCCAGGCAGCCGCTGGCGACCACGCGCGCCATCCAGGTCTCGGACGGCGAGCGCCCGGCGCGATGGGTCAGCAGCAGTTCGATCAGTTCCTCGCGCTCTTCCAGGCGGTTGCCCAGGAGCGGACTCGCGCCATCGCAGGAACCGAGCACGTCCGGCGAGACGCCGGGGAAATGATGCGCCATGAGGCGCTTGAAGTCGGCCTGATCCAGCCCGAGCCAGGCGGGCAGGGCGCCGCCGCCGGCCGCGCGCGTGGCGATCATGCCGGCGAAGGCGCGATCATTGCCGTCCCCGGCTCGCGAGCGCGGAGGCGAAGAGACTCTTGCCTTCTCCCGGCTGGGCGCTCGTGATCAGAACGGCCGCCGGCGTCCGGTGTTGCAAGGCATGATCGATCGCACAGGAAATACGCTTGATTTCGGCGATCTGGCCGAGTGCTTGCCGTTGTCTATCCTCGAGATTGCTCATCAGTCTTCGAACCCTTGGATTAGTGTTACAGGGTGCAAGCGTCTATGAGTGGTATAGCACGAAACAGGGCGTTCGAGCGGCAGGCGGGGGATCGCGTGGCTTCGACTGGGCGTCGAGTCCCGTCCGGAGTCCAGGCGGCGCCTGATGTTAGAATGCGCACTGCCCGAGGTGGGTGGCGATCTGAAAAATTTTTGAAAACGAACTCTCGGAATCAAATCTGTGCAAAACGAGAACAGCGTCCCGGCCAACGCCTCCGAGTCCCAGGCGCTCGCGGAGCGGTTGACGAGCCGACTCGAGGCCACCCTGGAGCTGCTCGGGCGCGTGCGCGCCGATCAGGCGCTGCTGGCGGCGACGCTGGAGGCCGCGACCCGGACCGCCGAGTCCATCGCGCGCGGCGCCACACTCTTCATCTGCGGCAACGGCGGCAGCGCGGGCGAGGCGACCCATCTGAGCGGCGAGCTGATCGGTCCCTTCCTCGACAAGGGCCGCCGTCCGTTGCCGGCCATTGCGCTCGGTTTCGACACCAGCGCCACCTCGGCCGTGGCCAATGATTTTTCCTTCGACGAGATCTTCGCGCGTCAGCTCGCCGCGCTGGCCCGTCCGGGCGACGTGCTCTGGGCCCTGTCGACCAGCGGACGCTCGCCCAATGTGCGCCGTGCCCTGGAGACGGCGACCGGCAAGGGCGTCCTGAGCGTGCTGCTGACCGGCGCCCGGCACGCGGATCTGCCGCCCCAGGCCGACATCGTGCTCGCCGTCCCCTCGTGTGAGACGCCCCGCATCCAGGAGATGCACCTGGTATTGGGGCACTTCCTGTGCGAGGTCGTCGAGTCCCTGAATCGGGACTGAGACCGGGCGACCGCCTCACACGACCATGGTCAGCCCGAAGCCGATCACCAGCAGTCCGGCCAGACGCCGGATCCAGGGGCGCTCGGCCAGACGCGCTACGGCGCCGGCCAGGAGCGCGAGGCCGAGCAGGTTCGGCAGAGTGCCGAGGCCGAAGGTCAGCATGATCAGTGCCCCGGCGAGCGGATCGGCGCTCGACATCGCCATGATGAGCAGGCTGTAGACCAGGCCGCAGGGCAGCCAGGCCCAGAGGAAGCCGATGACGGCCGCCTGTCCCAGGCGTCGGACCGGCAGGAAACGCCGCGCGATGGGCTCCAGCCGGCGCCAGAGCGGCGCCCCCAAGCGCTCGACGGCGGCTAGCGCGGCGGACCGGCCGGCCAGATAGAACCCCAGCAGGACCATGGTCAGGCCGGCCAGTCCCTGGAGCAGACGCTGCATCACGGGCAGGGTCTCGAACTCGACCAGCACGGCGCCCAGACCGCCGAAGAGCGCACCCGCCACCGCGTAGCCACTGATGCGCGCCAGGTTGTAGACGAGCTGATAGGGCAGCATCCGCCGGGGATCGCGGCGGATCTCGGGGCTCAGTCCCAGCGTCAGTGTGGCGACCAGCCCGCCGCACATGGTCAGACAATGCACGCCGCCCAACAACCCGACGGCCAGGGCCGTGAAGTACACTTGTGGCTGTGACACTTCCATCGTGGAGACCTCGTGGAACCCGACTCACCGAGACGCGATCCCGAGGCTTCACTCACTTCCGCCAGGGCGGACAGGATCTCATCGATGCTCGATTATCAACGTGAACTGCTGGATTTCGCCACCGGGATCGGCGCGCTGCGCTTCGGTGACTTCACCCTGAAATCCGGTCGCCACAGTCCCTATTTCTTCAACGCCGGTCTCTTTGCCACGGGGCAGCGGCTCGCACGGCTGGCGCGCGCCTATGCGCAAGGCATCCAGGCCTCCGGGATCGCCTTCGACGTGCTCTATGGTCCGGCCTACAAAGGCATCCCGCTGGCCGCCGCCACGGCCGTGCTGCTGGCCGTCGAGCATGGACGCGACACGCCCTATGCCTTCAACCGCAAGGAGGCCAAGGATCACGGCGAGGGCGGGCTGATCGTCGGCTCACCGCTCGCCGGGCGCATCCTCATCATCGACGACGTCATCACGGCCGGCACCTCGGTGCGCGAGTCGGTCGAGATCATCCGCGCGGCCGGGGCCACGCCGGCGGGTGTGGTCATCGCACTCGACCGCCAGGAACGCGGTCAGGGCGCGCGCTCGGCGGTGCAGGAGGTCGAGGATCACTTCGGCCTGCCGGTCCGGAGCCTGCTGACGATGGCCGATCTCATCCTCTACCTCGAAGAAACAGGCACGGACGCCGCCTTGCTGGAGTCCATGCGCGCCTATCGCACGAGCTACGGAATCTGAACCATGAACCGCTCGGCCCCATCCAAGCCGCCCGTATCGGTCCGACGACTGGCGGTCCTGATGCTGATCCCGGCCCTTGGGCTGGCGTCCTGGACCGCTCAGGCCCAGAATCTGTACCGCTGGGTCGACGACCAGGGCGAGGTCCACTATAGCGATCAGGTGCCGCCCTCGCAGGCCGACAAGGCACGTGCCCGCTTGTCGGAGCAGGGCATCGCCGTCGAGAACCGGCCGGCGGTGCCGACCGGCGAGGAACTGGAGCGCGCCAAGGAGCTGGAGCGCCGGAAGGCCGAGGAGGAGCGGCGTCGCGTCGAGCGTCGGGCCGAGGACGAGCGTCTGTTGAAGCTCTACCGCACGGTCGATGAACTGGAGCTGGCCCGTGACGGTCGCGTCGCCGCCGTCGAGGCCGTCATCCAGGCCAAGCGCGATGGCGTGCGCAACGAGAGCCGCCGTCTGGTCGAGCTCGACAAGGAGCGCCGGACGCTCCACAAGGACGGCAAGACTCTTCCCGACGAGCTGAGGGGCAAGATCGAGGCCGCGACGACGCGCATCCGCGCGGACTACGCCGAGATCGTCGAAAACGAATATCGCAAGCAGGCCGTACAAGAGGAGTTCGCGCGAACCATCGAGCGGTTCAGGCAGTTGCGGCGACTGCCGCCGCCGGCCGCGTCCCAGGACACGACGGGGTCGTCACTCAACGGCTCTCTGGTGAGTTGCAGCGACAAGGCCAGGTGCCATGCCTACTGGGAGCGCGCCGTCGACTATGTCCGCACCCACTCGGATCGCGAGGGCGAGATCCTGGAGGCCGGACTCCTGATAGCCTTCCAGCACGACGAGCGCGAGAATCGCACGCTCACGATCTCCTGGACGCAACGCGCGCCCGACCAGCCGGTCCACATCTATCTGGACGTCCAGTGCAAGAATCGTCTGACCGCCAGTCTGGCCTGCCTCGACCCGAGGGTACCCGAGGTGCGCGCCGGCTTCAGGGCCGCCGTGATGGACGAATGACCTCGAATGCGCTCCCCCAGAGACGACGAACCCGCCTGAGAGCGGTTTTGGCGTGCCTGGCCCCGACCGCCGGACGGTGTCGGGACGGGCGGGCGATCCTCAGAGACGCGAGGAGCCGACGATCTCGTGCGCCAGATCCACAACCCGATTGGCCATGTCCATGTATTCCTGCCGGTAGTTGGCGAGCAGACCGTCGGAGGAGGCCCAATAGTCCTTGCCGGAGACACCGTGCTGGTGCTCGTACTCGATGAACTGCTTCTGCATCTCCAGCATCTTGTCGATCAGATCCTGCTTTTCTTTCTTCAGCGCCGCGATGTCGGTCATGGAAGGTGTCCCCCGGTCTGGGATTGGCTGTCGAGCCTTGTGGTTTCAGTAAATGCGGATGCATTAATATAGCACGCGCCCAGGAAAAGATGTAAAGCCCCACCGATATGTTCGAGATCATCCTCTACGAGCCGGAGATTCCGCCCAATACCGGCAATGTCATGCGTCTGACCGCCAATCTCGGCGCGCGTCTGCATCTGATCGAGCCGCTCGGCTTCTCGCTCGACGACCGGTTGCTGCGGCGGGCGGGGTTGGACTATCGGGAGTGGGCGGACGTGCGGATACATGGATCGCTGGCGGCCTGTCTCGCGACCCTGGAGCGGCCCAGACTCCTGGCCGTCAGTACGCGCGGGCGCGTGCCCTATGTCGATCTGGATTTTCAGCCGGGGGATGCCTTTCTATTCGGCCCCGAGACGCGCGGTCTGCCCGAGGGGGTACTGGAGTCCGTACCTGAGAACCAGCGCCTCCGCATTCCCATGCGTCCGGGCAACCGCAGTCTCAATCTCTCCAACTCAGTGGCCGTGGTGCTCTACGAGGCCTGGCGCCGTCAGGGATTCGCCGGCGCGGCTGAAATAGGAACCTAGCCGAACTCCGGCTTGGGTTCGCGCTCCAGGAGCGCGCGCGTGGCCTCGACCGGTGAGACGCCTTCGTGGAGCACGCGATAGACCTGCTCGCTGATGGGCATCTCGATGCCGAGCCGCACGGCGAGCCGATGGACGGCCAGGGCCGTGACCACGCCCTCGACCTCCTGACCGATCTCGGCCTTGGCCTCCTCGACCGTCTTGCCACGGGCGAGCGCCAGACCCATGCGCCGATTGCGCGACTGATCGTCGGTGCAGGTGAGCACCAGATCCCCGAGTCCGGCCAGTCCGGTGAAGGTCTCGGGTCGACCGCCGAGCGCCGTCCCGACCCGGATCAGCTCGGCCAGTCCGCGGGTGATGAGCGCCGCGCGCGTGTTGGCGCCGAAGCCCAGACCATCGGCGATGCCGGTGGCGATGGCCAGTACGTTCTTGGCCGCGCCGCAGATCTCCACCCCGACCATGTCCGGGCTGGTATAGGCGCGGAAGGTCGAGCCGTGCAGCAGGGTGGCGAACCGGGCGGCGAACTCCGGCTGGTTGGAGGCGACCGTCACCGCCGTCGGCAGTCCGCGTGCGACCTCGCCGGCGAAGCTCGGACCCGAGACCACGGCCAGCGGTCGCTCGCCGAGCTCTTCCTGAGCGACCGTGTGCAGCAGTTGACCGCTGGCCACGTCCAGCCCCTTGGTCGCCCAGGCGACGCCGAAATCCGCCGGCAGACGCTCGGCCAGTTGGCGCGCGACCAGTCGGAAGGCTTGACTCGGCACGACCACCAGACAGTCGGTGGCCGCATCGAGCGCCGCGTCGAGCGAATCCGTCGGCTGCATCCCGGCCGGGAGCGGATGACCGGGCAGGAAGTGACGATTCTCGCCGGCGCGGCGGATCGCCTCGATCTGGGCCGTCTCATGGCCCCACAGCCGCACCGCGTGACCGTTGCGGCACAGTTGCAGCCCCAGGGCCGTGCCCCAGGAGCCGGGGCCGAGCAGAGCGATCCGGGCCGGCGCGCTCATGGTCAGTGCTGGACCGGTTTGGCGCCGCCGCCCTGTTCGGCGGCCTGCTGCTGATGCCGGGCGAAGAGCACGTCGAAGTTGACGTGCTGGAGCACCAGTTGCGGGAAGCTGCCCTTGACCACCAGATCCGAGACGACCTCGCGCGCATAGGGGAAGAGCAGGTTGGGGCAGTAGGCGCCGAGCAGCGGCCCGAGATCCTCTTCGGTGAATCCGTGGGCGGTGAAGATGCCGGCCTGCTGGACCTCGACCAGGAAGGCGGTCTTCTCCTCGACCTTGACCGTCACCGTGACCGCGAGCACCACCTCGTAGACATTGGGGTCGAGCTGGTTGATCTTGGTGTTGAGGTTGAGCTCGTGACGCGGCTTCCACTCGCCCCGGAAGATCTCGGGCGCGTTGGGCGACTCGAAGGAGACGTCCTTGGTATAGACGCGCTGGACGGAGAATTGACGTTCGTTGGTCTGCTGTTCTTCGGTCATGCCGGTACCTGAGTGCTGTGTGAAGATGGATGGGTTCGCGGGATGGGGCGCGGCCGACGGATCAGCGTTTCTTGCGCGTCAGGGGCAGGTTGGCCGACTCCCAGGCCATGATGCCGCCCTGGAGGTTGTAGACCTCCTCGAACCCGGCCTTGCGCAGATGCGCGCAGGCCACCGAGGACTGGGCGCCGGACCGGCAATTGACGATGATGGGCCGGCCCTTGTATTTGTTCAGGGTCGCCAGTTGGTTGCTGAAGCCGTTCATCGGGATGTTCAGGGCGTTGATGATGTGCCCGCGCGCATAGTCGGCCGCCGGACGCACGTCGATGATGACCGCCTCGCGATGATTGAGCATCTCGGTGGCCTGGAGCGGACCGACGCTGCCCTTGCCGCCGACGATGAGGTTGTGGGTCAGGAGGCCCAGGATCACGATCAGGGCCAGGAACAGGAACCAGTGATTACCGATGAACTCGATGAGTTGTGACATGGTGTGAGCCGTCTCGTTCGGAATGGGGATCGGGCTGGGCGGCTCGCCCTAGCGGGTGTGATGACAGAAGACCTCGCGCATCATCCCGATCAGTTGCAGGGTGCGGTTGTCGCTGACGCGATAGTAGACACGATTGGCGTCCTTGCGCGAGGCGAGGATGCCCTTGTCGCGCAGGATCGCCAGATGCTGCGAGATGTTGCTCTGCGAGGTGCCGACGTGCTCGACGATCTCCTGGACGCTGATCTCCTGATCACCGAGCGTGCAGAGGATCTTCAGACGCAACGGATGCGACATCGCCTTGAGCGAGCGCGAGGCGCGCTCGATGTCCGCGTCGTCGGCGAACAGATCCATCTCCTCGCCCGCGTGCTCGGGGAGACTCGATACCGGACGGACGGAGTGACTCGGGTTGACTGCCATTGGATCGCATCTGATCGATTTATCACCGTACAATGATAAACGCTTTCCGACCGACTGCGAAGCGCCCGGACGAGAAGCGCGCAACGTCATCAACTCGGACACCATCGATGCCTAGTATCCTTCACGGATCCAATCCGAGATTCCAGCGAGGAACTCCAGCGGCGCTCCGATGGTCCGGTTCGTCCGGACGTGCATCCCTGTGGAGCCGATGCACGGTCGTGTTCCTGACCGGGCTTCTGTCGCCATCGAGTCCGTCGTTCGCTCAATCGGACGCCTATCCGACGCTGGACGCGCGACAACGGGATCTCAGCACGGTCGAGCGCTCGCTCGAGGACATCGGACGCGAATTGAGCGACAGGCACGCCGACCGGCGCGCCCTGATCGCGGAGCTGGAGGCGCGCGAGCGCAACGTTGCCGAGCTGGCGCTGGCCAATCGCGAGCTGGAGCGTCTGGTCGCGGAACACGATCGTATCGCCGGCGAGTTGCGCGCGCGCCAGGTCGAGGAACAGGCGGCGCTGGGTATCGAGCTCGATCTGCTCGCGGATCTGCTGCGAACGGCCTATGTCATGGGACGCGCCGACCGTCTGCGGCTGTTGCTCAACCAGCAGGATCCGACCCGCGCCAGCCGCGTCATGTCCTATTTCGCCTATTTCAATCGCGAACGCATGAAGCGCATCCAGGCCGTGCAGCAACGCGCCGAGCGACTCGAACGACTCGCCCGCGACGCCGAGGACGAGGCGCACCGACTGGCCGATCTGGCGCGCAGTCAGGAGGCCACGCGCCTGCGGCTCGAAGAGGCCAGGACACGTCGCGCCCAGGTCTTGCGCGATCTGGAGGCCAGCATCACCAGCCGTGCCGAGACCCTGGAGACGCTCAAGCGCGACGCCGAATCCCTGAAGCTGCTGGTCGAGCATCTGCGTCAGCACGCCCAGATCCAGGCCGAACTCGACATCCAGCAGGATCCGTTCGCCGAGCTCAAGGGCCGGCTCGCCTGGCCGCTGCTGGAGAGTCGCATCCTCGCGGCCTTCGGCACGCGCAAGGAGACGACCGAGATCGACTGGGACGGCGTGCTGCTGGCGGCGCGCGAGGGCGAGGAGGTGCGCGCGGTCAAGGACGGGCGCGTGGTCCATGCCGACTGGCTGCGCGGCTTCGGTCTGCTGATCGTGATCGATCACGGCGACGGCTACATGACGCTCTACGGCCACAACGAGGCGCTGTTGCGCGAGGTCGGCGAATGGGTCGCGACCGGCGACCCCATCGCGCTCAGCGGCAAGAGCGGCGGACGCCGGGAACCCGTGCTCTACTTCGCCATCCGACACAATGGGCGTCCCCAGGATCCGGCCGTCTGGTGCGCGAGTCAGGGCCGATACGATCGGCGCTCCAGTCGGGCCCGGCCCGCCGCTCATGAGACAGGCGGGCGCTCTGATCGCTCGCTCACCGAATCTGTCGAATCGACGCGAAACATGCGATCCTTTCATGACACTGTGCCCAACGCCGTTTTTCGCACAATACGAACCACCGTCCGCTAGGGATTCATGATGATGCGCCTTCAATTCGTCCCGCCGCTATGTCTTGGTCTTCTGATCGGCGCCGTCGCCTGCGCCGAGGAACCGGCCTCCATCGCGCCGGCCCCGGCCCGAACCGCTCCGGCCGCTGAAACGCCCCAGGATCTGCCGCTCGACGCACTGCGGACCTTCGCCGATGTCTTCGGGCGCCTCAAGGAGGACTATGTCGAGGAGGTCAAGGACAAGTCATTGATCGAGAACGCCATCCGCGGCATGTTGTCGGGACTCGATCCGCACTCGTCCTATGTCGACGGCGAGGAGTACCGTGATCTCCAGGTCGGCACCAGCGGCGAGTTCGGCGGACTCGGCATCGAGGTCGGCATGGAGGACGGTTTCGTCAAGGTGATCGCGCCGATCGACGACACTCCGGCCCAGCGCGCCGGACTCCAGGCCGGCGACATGATCATCCGCATCGACGACAAGCCGGTGAAGGGACTGAGTCTGAACGAGGCCGTGCAGTTGATGCGCGGCAAGCCCGGCACCCAGATCCGGCTCAGCATCCTGCGCGGGAGCGACGAGAAGCCCTTCGAGGTCGTCCTCGAACGCGCGGTCATCCAGGTGGCGAGCGTCAAGAGCCGGATGCTGGAACCCGGATTCGGCTATGTGCGTCTGACGCATTTCCAGGCGCATACCACGGACGACATGCTCAAGGCGATCGACGAGCTCAAGAAAGCCGGCGAGGGCCGGCTCAAGGGACTGGTGCTCGATCTGCGCAACAATCCCGGCGGCGTGCTCAATGGTGCGGTCGGCGTCAGCGATGCGTTCCTGACCGACGGGCTGATCGTCTACACCGAAGGTCGGGTCAAGAACAGCCAGATGCGCTTCAAGGCCGGTCCGGACGACGTGCTCGACGGCGCGCCCATCGTGGTGCTGGTCAATTCCGGCAGTGCCTCGGCCTCCGAGATCGTCGCCGGCGCGCTCCAGGATCATCGGCGCGCCATCGTCATGGGCACCCAGACCTTCGGCAAGGGCTCGGTCCAGACCATCGTGCCGATCGACGAGCACTCGGCCCTGAAGCTGACGACCGCGCGCTATTACACCCCGTCCGGGCGCTCGATCCAGGCCAACGGCATCGTGCCCGACATCACCCTGGAACGCGGTGAGTTCAAGCCGCTGGCCGATCCCGGACTCGGCTCGCTCAAGGAGGCCAATCTGGTGCGCCATCTCGACGGGCAGGCGCCCGCGACCGACGAGCCGGCCGAACCCGCGCCCCTGCCGCTCGCCGTCGAGGACTTCCAGCTCTCCGAGGCACTCAACGTGCTCAAGGGGCTGAACATCCTCGGCGCGGCGGCCAAACCCTGAGTCAACCATCCAGATTCCGGAGGATCCGCCATGCGCGTACTCGTCCCGCTCGCTCAAGGCTGCGAGGAGCTCGAAGCCGTCACCATCATCGACCTGCTGCGCCGGGCCGAGATCGAGGTCGTGACCGCCGGTCTGACCGAGGGACCGGTCAAGGCCAGCCGTGATACCGTGCTGCTGCCCGACACCACGCTGGAGGCCGTTGCCGACCAGGATTTCGACATGGTCGTGCTGCCCGGCGGACTGCCCGGCGCCCAGTATCTGGAAGACGATCCGCGCGTGCTCGACATTCTGCGTCGTCACGCCGAGCGAGGCGCCTACACGGCGGCGATCTGTGCCGCCCCCAAGGTGCTGGCGAGCGCCGGGCTTCTCGACGACAAACGGGCGACCTGCTATCCGGGCTGCGTGAAGCCGGAAGACTTCCCGCGTCTGAACCTGATCGACGCCGCCGTCGCGATCGATGGCCGGGTGATCACCGGACGCGGTCCGGGAGCGGCCATGGATTTCGCGCTCGCGCTCATCGAGTCGCTCGCCGGTCGCGAGCGGCGCGAGTCCGTCGAGTCGGCCCTGATCCGCTCGCACTGAAGACGAATACAAGCCGCCATCCATCGACCGCTGTCCCATGTCGCCCAGCCTCGCGCCGCTCGCCCTCGTCTCCCCGGCCGCCCTGATCCTCAGTCTGCTGCTCACGCGCCGGCTGGCGACGCGGGCGGGTTCTGGATTCGGTCCGCTCGATCATCCGAACGAGCGTTCACTGCACGCCACTCCCGTACCGCGCTCGGGCGGACTGAGTGTGCTGGCGGGCGTGCTCCTGACGCTCCTGGCCGCGCTCGGGCTGGGCTGGATGGCAGCCGAATCGGGCTGGATCGGAGGCGCGCTACTGCTGGTCGCGCTGGTGTCCTTTCTCGACGACCTCGGGGATCTCTCCCCACTGGTGCGGCTGACGGCCCATGGGCTGGCCGCCGGCCTGCTCGTGTTCGGCGGACTGGGCTGGGGCCGGTTGGATCTGCCCGGCTTCACGCTGGTGTTCCCCGGCTGGCTCGCGCTCGTGCTCACGCTGCTGTTCGTGGTCTGGATGATCAATCTCTACAACTTCATGGACGGCATGGACGGTCTGGCCGGCGGCATGGCGGTCTTCGGCTTCCTGGCCCTGGCCTGGTTCGGCTGGCGCGGCGGCGAGTCGGGCTATGTGCTGATCTGTCTCGGCGTGGCGGCCTCCGCCGGCGGCTTCCTGGTCAGCAACTTTCCGCCGGCACGCATCTTCCTGGGTGACGTCGGCTCGTCGAGCCTGGGGCTGCTGGCCGCCGCGCTCGCGCTCTGGGGCGTCGAGCTCGGACTCTTTCCGCTCTGGGTCGCCTGGCTGGTCTTCTCGCCCTTCATCGTCGATGCGACCTGGACGCTGCTGGCGCGTCTGGCGCGCGGCGAGCGGGTCTGGGAGGCGCATCGCTCGCATCACTATCAACGTCTGGTGCTGGCCGGCTGGAGTCATCGGCAAACGGTGCTGCGCGCCTATGGACTGATGGCGGCGGTGGGCGCCTGCGCGATCGCGGCGCCCGGACTCACGACCGCCGATCAATGGAGGCTGCTCGGCGCCTGGACCCTGATCTACGGGGTCATCCATCTCAAGGTCGGGCTGGTCGAGCGTCGCGCCCGGATGGATGCCGCATGAATCCGCTCGTCGACCGGCTGCGCTCGCGCACCGCCGCCTTCACGCACGATCTGCTGAGCATTCCGATCGCCTGGATGCTCGCCTACTGGCTGCGCTTCAATCTCGACACCATCCCGCCCGAGTTCCTGAGCGGCGCGCTCCAGGCCCTGCCCTGGGTGATTCCGATCCAGGCCGGCGTCTACTGGCTGTTCGGGCTCTATCGCGGCGTCTGGCGCTTCGCCTCCGTCCCGGATCTGGTGCGCATCACCAAGGCGGTGCTGATCGGCACGGCACTGGTGGTGGTCGCGCTCTTCATCCTCAACCGCTCGCTGCATGTGCCGCGCTCGGTGCCCGTGCTCTATTTCGGCGTCCAGCTCATCCTGCTCGCCGGGCCGCGTCTGCTCTATCGCTGGCTGAAGGATCATCGCTTCAATCTGTCGTCCGGGCAGCGGGTGCTGATCGTCGGCGCCGACCGCGCGGGCGATCTGCTGGCGCGCGATCTGCTGCGCGATCCCAGTCGCGCCTATTTCCCGGTCGGCTTCGTCGACGACACGCTCAGGCGCCAGGGGGGCGAACTCCAGGGTCTGCCGGTCCTCGGGCCGACCTCGGCCATCCCCGAGATCGTGCAGGAGCGCGACATCGAGCTCATCATGCTGGCCGTGACCGGGGCGAGCGCGCGCGAGATGCGCCGTCTGGTCGAACTCTGCGAGCAGACCGGACGCCCCTTCCGCATCCTGCCCGAGCTGCGCGAACTCCTGACCGGCGAGGTCGACTTCCATCAACTGCGTCCGGTCTCGATCGAGGATCTGCTCGGACGCGAACCGGTCGAACTCGACTGGCGCGAGATCCACGCCGGACTGGCCGGACGCAATATCCTGGTAACGGGCGCGGGCGGCTCGATCGGCTCGGAGCTGGTGCGCCAACTGGCCGCCGCCGGTCCGGCACGCCTGATCCTGGTCGACAATGGCGAGTTCAATCTCTATCGCATCGAGATGGAACTGACCGAGACCCATCCCGGACTGCCGATCGCGCGCCGATTGCTCGACGTGACCGACGCGACCGCGATCCGGGCGCTCTTTCGCGACGAGCGGCCGGCGATCGTCTTCCATGCCGCCGCCTACAAGCATGTGCCGCTCCTGGAGGATCAGCCGCGCGCGGCCGTGCGCAACAACGTGTTCGGCACGCTCCGGGTCGCCGAAGCGGCGGCGGCGAGCGGTTGCGAGCGCTTCGTGCTCATCTCGACCGACAAGGCGGTCAACCCGACCAATGTCATGGGCGCGACCAAGCGGCTCGCCGAGATGCTGTGCCGGGATCTGGACGGTCGCTCGGAGTGCCGTTTCATCACGGTGCGCTTCGGCAACGTGCTCGGTTCTGCCGGCAGCGTGGTGCCGCTGTTTCGGCGCCAGATCGAGCAGGGCGGGCCTGTGACCGTCACCCATCCCGAGATCGAGCGCTTCTTCATGACCATCCCGGAGGCCAGCCAGCTCATCATGCAGGCGGCCGTGATCGGCGACGGCGGCGAGGTGTTCGTGCTCGACATGGGCGAGCCGATCAGGATCCGCTATCTGGCCGAGCAGATGATCCGGCTCTCGGGGCGCGAGCCGGGCGAGGACATCGCCATCGAATACGTCGGCCTGCGTCCGGGCGAGAAGCTCCACGAGGAACTCTTCCACGACTCCGAGCAACTCATCGAGACGCGCCACCCCAAGATCAACCGCGCGCGCCAGTCGAACGGACTGAGCAGCCTGGAACTCAAAGAGCGTCTGAGTCGGCTGGCGCAGTCCGTCGAGGGGACGGACCAGGGGCTCATCCTGAGTGCGCTCCGAGACCTGCTCCCCGACTGGCGTTCCGAACCCGTTCATTCCAACGAGACCAGGGGCTGATCCGATGCAAGAAGACGCCATCCTAGAGGACGCGCCGCCGATCAGCGCCCGGCGCGACGAACCGGACGACTCGTTGCCGGACGCACCGGCGGATTCGATCCCTGAGTCTTTGGCCGAAGCGCCCGCGCCGCCCGAGCCGAGCGCCGAGTCCCGGATCGCCGGTCACCTGCTCGCCCAGTCCAAGCTGACCGCCGCCGACATGGCGCGCGCCCGGCGTCTGGCCGAGGACGCGGGCGAGCCGCTCTTGCCCCTGCTGGTGCGTCTGGGGCTGGTCTCGGAGCGCGATATGGCGCAGGCGATGTCCGAGGTGCTGGCCCTGCCGCTGGCCACAGCAGCGGACTTCCCCGAGGAGCCGGTGCGTGAGGATCTGCTCACGCTGCGTTTCATGAAGGATGCGCGTGTGCTGGTGCTCGCCGAGCACGCGGAGCAGCTTCGCGTCGCCTTCGCCAATCCGGTCGACGACTTCGTCCGGGCCGCCGTCGCCCTGGCCGCCGACCGACCGATCGAGGCCGTGGTCGCCCTGCCGAGCGAGATCGACTCGGCCATCGAGCGGCTCTACGAGAAGGTCGAGGAGGCGCCCGAGACCGGCGAGTCCGAGGCCGATTTCGGCGATTTCGACGAGGAGGACATCGAGCACCTGAAGGATCTGGCCAGCGAGGCGCCGGTCATCCGCATGGTCAACCAGCTCATCCAGCGTGCCGTCGAGTCGCGCGCCTCCGATATCCATATCGAACCCTTCGCCGATGAGCTGAAGGTCCGCTATCGCGTCGACGGGATTTTGAAGGAAGTCGAGGCCCCGCCGGCGCGCTCCACGGCGGCCGTGATCTCGCGTGTGAAGATCATGGCCAAGCTCAACATCGCCGAGCGCCGTCTGCCCCAGGACGGACGCATCCCGATCCGCATCCAGGGCAAGGAGCTGGATCTGCGCGTCTCGACCGTGCCGACCATGTTCGGCGAGAGCGTGGTCATGCGTCTGCTGGACAAGGAGAGCGTGCGCTTCGATCTCGACGCGCTCGGTTTCGACGGCGGGCCGCGCCGGCGGCTCAATCGCATCCTCGAACAGCCCTACGGCATTCTACTTGTCACCGGGCCGACCGGTTCGGGCAAGAGCACCACGCTCTATACCGCGCTCAGCCGGCTCAACACCCAGGAGCGCAAGATCATCACGGTCGAGGATCCGGTCGAGTACCAGTTGCCCGGCATCAACCAGATCCAGGTCAAGTCGTCCATCGGCATGACCTTCGCGGGCGCGCTGCGCGCCATCGTGCGCCAGGATCCGGACATCATCATGGTCGGCGAGATGCGCGACCTGGAGACGGCGCGCATCGCGGTGCAGTCGGCCCTGACCGGTCATGTCGTGCTCTCGACGCTCCATACCAACGACGCGGCCAGCGGCGTGACGCGACTGCTGGACATGGGCGTCGAGGATTATCTGTTGACCTCGACCATCAACGGCATCCTCGCCCAGCGGCTGGTGCGCCGGCTGTGTCCGCACTGTCGCGAGTCCTATCGCGCCCTGCCCGAGCTGGCCGGACGCTTTGCGCACATCAAGGGCTTGAGCGGGCCGGCCGGCGAGGTCGATCTCCAGCGCGCCGTCGGTTGCGAACAGTGCAACGGAACCGGTTATCGCGGCCGGCTGGTCATCACCGAGGTGCTGATCATGTCCGAAGCCATCCGGCAGGCCATCCTGGCACATGCCACGGCCACCGAGATCAAGCGCATCGCGATGGAGGAGGGCATGGAGACCATGTATCAGGACGGACTGCGCAAAGCGCTCGACGGGCGAACCACCATCGAGGAGGTGTTGCGCGTGGCCGAGGCGGATTGAGTCCTTTGACTTTGGGGGGTTGCATTGCCGAATCCGGTCGCGTATATTTCGCGATCTTTCCCGTAGTGGACAAATGATTTACACGGCCTGCGCGCTGATTATCGTGCGCGGCCCTCCCGGAGCGATGGAACATGACGACGACTGTTAGCGCCAAGCCCGCCGAGGTTCGCCGCGCTTGGTATCTGGTTGACGCTGAAGGCAAGACCCTGGGGCGTCTGGCGAGTGAACTTGCGCGCCGCCTGCGCGGCAAGCACAAGCCGCAATACACCCCGCACGTGGACACGGGCGACTACATGGTGGTCGTCAATGCCGAGAAGATCCGCGTGACCGGCAACAAGCTCCAGGACAAGATGTACTATCGTCACACGGGTTATGTCGGCAATCTCAAGTCGACCAACCTGGAGAAGCTGTTGCAGACCGCGCCCGAGCGTGCCATTCAGATCGCCGTCAAGGGCATGCTGCCGCGGGGTCCGCTGGGTCGCGCCATGTTCAAGAAGCTGCGCGTCTACGCCGGTCCCAACCACGAGCATCAGGCCCAGCAGCCGCAAGTCCTCGAACTCAACGTGTAGGAATCAGACTCATGTCGGAGACACAACTCGCCACTGGTCGTCGCAAAACCTCCGCCGCACGGGTCTTCCTGTCGCTGGGATCGGGCAATATCACCGTCAACAATCGTCCGTTGGATGAGTATTTCGGCCGCGAGACGGCGCGCATGGTCGTGCGTCAGCCGCTGGAAACCGCCGGTCTGCTCGACCGGCTCGACATCAAGGTCACGGTTCGCGGCGGCGGCAATACCGGACAGGCCGGTGCCATTCGTCACGGTATCGCTCGCGCACTGGTCGAGTATAATGAGGAACTGCGTAGCCCCATGCGCCGCGCCGGTTTCCTGACTCGCGACGCACGCGAAGTCGAGCGTAAGAAGGTCGGTCTGCACAAGGCGCGCAAGCGCCCGCAGTACTCCAAGCGCTGATCGCTTCGAGACAGTTTTCCTGGGGAATCGTCTAACGGCAGGACAGCGGACTCTGACTCCGTCAATCTAGGTTCGAATCCTAGTTCCCCAGCCAAACAAAACAAGGGCTTAGCCGCAAGGCTAGGCCCTTTGTTTTTGCTTCCGGTCGTATTCCGGGCGCAGACACAGCCAGATCATTCAGGCTGGGGCCAAGATAGGGGGCGATGGTAGCGAATCAATAAAAGCCTGTATAACGTGAGTTCTGTTTAAGAATCTTGAGAATTCAATAGGATAAGCTGCTTTTTGGTGAGATTGAGGGACGGCTTGGAGGACTGATAGGTGTCAAGTCCCGTGAGATTATAGACTCGCTGTTTGAAGCGTTCCGGACACTTTTGTTGCCAGTCCTTGAGTGCTTGAATCGGCGCGATGTGTCCCAGTGCCTTTTGCGGGATCTGGTGATTGTCTAACCTCACATAGCCGGTGAGGGTGTCCGCCGGATTCTGGGCGGAATCGAAGCGGGTGGTGGCGAGCACCTCGGCGAGGCGTCCATTGAAGCGTTCGACCCTGCCATTGGTCTGCGGATGGCGGGAGGCGATGAGCCGGTGTTCGATGCCGTGACCGGCGCCGCCCTGGTCGAAGCGATGGCGCCCGGTGGGTTCGCGTTCCCCCGTGGCACCGAAGCGATCGGTGAACTCCTTACCGTTATCGGTCAGGACACGGGTGATGGTGAACGGGGCCTTGGCGATGAGGCGCTCCAGGAAGCCGGCGGCGTTCCGGGCGGTTTTCTCGGGCAGGATCTCGACGTAGACCCAGCGCGATGCGCCACAAACAGGTATTGATGCGCCGCCTCGTCCGGCATCTGCGGCAGGTATTTGACCTCGATGTGGACCAACCCTGGAGCGTAGTCTTTGAAGGTCTTGACCGGCTTGGCCTCGCCTTCCGGTTGCGGGATCGGGGCACTGAGGTTGGAGACGCCGTGGCGCCGCAGACAGCGATCCAGGCCCGAGCGCGAGACCGCCCGGATGGATAAACTTACGGGTCACCGCCAGCAGATCGTCCAGCGGCAACAGCAGGGTTTGGCGCAGCGCCACCACCACCTGCTCCCGGACCGGGCTCAAGGTGGCGTGAATCCGATGCGGACGATGCGAGGCATCCTCACCGGTTTCGCGCCGACGCCACTTGCGCACGGTGGCGCGATTCAGGTTGTATTCACGCGCCAGGTCGCGCTCCGCTTTCGTCGAGGCGCGCAACTCCTGACGAATCGCGGGGGTGGTGCGCGCGTTGCGATGCAGGTTCAGATTCGTGGTGAGATGTCCCGTCAGGTCGGTGATGGCGTCGTCGGCAATGGGCGCTTGGTCGTCCTCAGCTCATCGCGGCGTGTGCACAGCGCCTCGCGGGCCTGGAATAAAGGATAGCTCCTTTTCGGGATATAATCCCACGGGACGGCACAATCAGGAAACGCCTTATCCGTTACAGGAGCATTGCCCACGTTTCACGCGGAAACCGGCGACCGGGAACTATCGGCCAAGGGGGTGGCCACGGACCCATGACAGGAGAAATGAAATGACTAAATCGGGAAACCATCCTTCGTACCCACATAAAATTGCCTTGATCGGCAATCATCTGCCGCGCCAGTGCGGCATCGCCACGTTCACCACGGATTTGCTGGCGAGCCTGGCGGAAGAAAATCCGAGCGGCGAGTGCTGGGCCGTGGTGATGAACGATATCCCCGAGGGGTATCGATATCCGGCCCAGGTGCGTTTTGAGGTCAACCAGCGTGTGTTGGCCGAATATCGGCTGGCGGCGGATTTTTTGAACATGAACCGGGTGGAGGTGGTTTGTCTCCAACACGAATTCGGGATTTTCGGCGGCGAAAACGGTGCGCATGTGATGGATTTGCTCGGCAACCTGCGCATGCCGGTGGTCACCACCCTGCACACCGTGCTCCAGTCGCCTTCGGCCGGCCAATTGGCCGTTGCCAAGCGCGTGGCTCAGCTTTCCGACCGCCTGGTGGTGATGAGCCAACGCGCACGCGAAATCCTTCGTGAAGTGTACGGTGTGCCGGAAGCGAAAATCGTCCTCATTCACCACGGCATCCCGGATGTGCCCTTCGTGGACCCGAATTACTACAAAGATCAATACGGGGTCGAGGGACGCAAGGTCATTCTGACCTTCGGCCTGCTTTCTCCGGGCAAGGGTATCGAGACCATGATCGAAGCCCTTCCCACCGTCGTGACGCGCCATCCGGAGGTGGTCTACATTGTCCTGGGCGCAACCCATCCCCATGTGAAAAAGGAACAGGGCGAGTCCTACCGGCTGTCCTTGCAGCGCAGGGCCAGGGAACTGGGGATCGGCGACCACCTGATTTTTCACAACCGCTTTGTCACCCTCGAGGAGCTGTGCGAATTTTTAGGCGCGGCGGACATCTACGTGACCCCCTACCTGAACCGGGAGCAGATCGTTTCCGGGACCCTTGCCTATGCCTTGGGCAACGGCAAGGCCACCGTCTCCACCCCCTACTGGTACGCGGAGGAGATGCTGGCCGAAGGTCGTGGCCGGCTGGTGCCGTTCAAGGATTCAGCGGCCCTGGCCGAACAGGTCAACGATCTTCTCGACAATGAAGTAGAGCGCCACGCCATGCGCAAACGGGCTTACACATTTTGCCGGGAGATGATCTGGAAAGAGGTGGCCCGCCGGTACTTGGAACTGTTCAATGAGGTGAAAGCGGAGCGGGCCCGTTCCCCCCGGCCGGTTTTCCTCGCCAAGACCATAGATGCGGCCCCCCGCGAGCTGCCCCAGCCCAAGCTGGATCACATTATCCGCCTTTCGGACGATGTCGGCATCCTGCAGCACGCCAAGTATATGGTGCCGGACCGCTATCACGGCTATTGCACCGACGACAACGCCCGGGCGCTGATCGCCGTGCTGATGGCCAGGGAGATGATTCCCAACTGCGACGTCACAACCAACCTGGCCTGCACCTATGTCAGCTTTTTGCATCACGCGTTCAATGAGGAGACCGGCCGTTTCCGTAATTTCATGGGGTACGACCGGCGCTGGTTGGAAGAGGTCGGGTCGGAAGACAGCCACGGCCGGGCGGTCTGGGGACTGGGCGAGGCAGTGGCCCTGGCGGAGTCGGCCGATATCCGGGACGCGGCCCGGGCAGTGTTTGAAAAGGCGCTGCCCGCCCTGGCGGACTTCACTTTTCCCCGGACCTGGTCCTTTGCCCTGGGGGGCATTCACGCCTATTTGACTCGCTACAGCGGTGACAGTGAGGTCCGGCGCATCCGGGAAACCCTGGCCGATAAACTTTTCGAAAAATTCAAGCAGAATGCCACCGACGAATGGCCATGGCTCGAGGACCGGCTGACCTACGCCAACGGCAAGATCTCCCAGGCCCTGATTCTCTGCGGCCGACACATGGATCGCGCCGAGATGCTCCGGGAGGGACTGAGAAGCCTGGAATGGCTCATGACGGTGCAGACCGACCCCAAGGGACACTTTGTTCCGGTGGGCTGTAACGGCTGGTACCCCAAGGGGGGAACCAAGGCGCGGTTCGATCAGCAGCCCATCGAAGCGCTGGACATGATCGAGGCATGCCGCGAGGCCTATGACGCCACCAACGATTCAAAGTGGGTCTCCCATGCCCAGCGCTGCCTGGAGTGGTTCCTGGGCCGCAACGATCTGAACGCGCCCCTGTATAACCACAAGACCGGGGGCTGCTGCGACGGACTCAATGCGGACGGGCCCAACCGCAACCAGGGCGCAGAATCGACCCTGGTTTGTTTTCTGTCCATGCTCCATCTCAACCGGATGCGCAGCAGCCAGATTGCCGTGGAGGCCGCGTTGGAGAAAAACGCCATCAGCCAAAAGGAGCAATCGGCCCATGTCCAATAAGCCTATCGTAATGGTCAGTTCCTATCCGCCACGTTTATGCGGCATCGCCACCTTTTGCGAGGAAGCCAGGGAGTTCATTCAGAAGGCCAACCCGGATCGGGAGGTGCTGGTGATCAGCCACACCGACGGCCAAGGCGAGGGCGTGTTTCCCATCATCGACATGGCCCAGCGCGACTGGTGGCGTCCGGTGGCCAAAAAAATAGAGAAACTGGACCCTTACGTGGTGCATTTTGAACACGAATACGGCCTTTACGAATATCACGACCCACGAGGGGTGGGTGACGGCAACGACGGCTTTCTCGATCTGCTGGAAGCCATCGGCAATATCCCCAACGTGGTGGAGCCCCATACGGTTCATGGGCGGCTGAGGGATGCCGAGGCGGATTTCATTTACAAGCTGACCCAGCGCAGCCACTTGGTGCTGTTCAAGTGTCATTACCAGAAATGGCGGCTGGATTGGACCTTCCACGGCCGGGAGTGGCCGACGCCGCGCAATATCATGGTGGTGCCGCATGGAGCGAGGTCGGACAAACGCTGGGGCGTACACGAGATACCCGTGCTGCGCAGGGAATTCGGCCTAGACAATATCGGACTGGCCGACCACGTGGTGGGCATGATCGGCTGGATTCAGTCCAACAAGCGTTGGGACATCCTGCTTTCCATGTGGGAAGATATTCACAACGAGATCAAATCACGTACCGGACAGGATTGGGATCTTTTGGCCGCCGGCGCCATGCGCGACCCCAATCACCGCAAGGACTACGAAGAATGGAAGTCGGAAGTACATATGTTGGAAAAAAAAGGGATCGCCCACTATTATGAGTTTATCCCAAGGGGAGATGACTACTATAAAATAATGGCGGTCTGCGATTTCATTGTGCTGCCCTCCATTGACGAGACCCAGTCCGGCACCTTGGCGCGCATCATCGCCTTGAACAAACCCTACATCACCACGGCGCCGATGGAAGGGCTGACCGCCCAGACCCTGGAAAGCGAGGGAGGTCTGCTCTTCACCACCAAGGAGATGCTGCACCGGAAGGTGGTCAAGCTGGCAACGGATGAGGAACTGCGCCTGGAGTTGGGAAAAAACCTGAAACGCTACCTCGATCATGTGGTCTGCTGGGAAGTGGTGGCCCGGCAGTACAACGAGGCCTACAAGCTGGCGCGCAAGGCGGCCCGGACCGGCCAGCCCGTTGTGTTGGATTTGGAGTTGTAAAACGGAGTAGAGGAAGAAAACATGAATCCTAATGATTTTCAGAGAATATGACATTCGAGGCGTCGTGGACAAGGATTTCAATGTGGATGACGCGGAAAAATTCGGCCGTGGCTATGCAACCTATGTTGCGGAGCACGGCGGCAGATGCAGTGTGTGGTTGGCCGTGATTGCCGGCTGAGTTCACAGGCGATTCGGGATGCCCTGATCAAGGGCATAACCAGGGGAGGCGTGGATGTGATCGATGTGGGACTGTGTCCCACGCCGCTTCTCTATTTTGCCAATCGGCACCAGGGAGCTGACGGCAGCGTCATGATTACCGCCAGTCACAATCCGCCGGAATACAACGGATTCAAGATCTGTTTAGGAACCGACACCCTCTTCGGAGGCGAAATTCAGAAACTTAAAAAGATCATTGAATCCGGAGAATATGCCTTAGGCGAAGGATCGCTGGACGAATTCAGTGTATTGCCCGTTTATTGCGACTACCTGGCCGACAACATTCGATTGGCGCGTCCCATGCGGGTGGCCGTGGACGCCGGCAACGGAACCGGCGGTTTAGCGGCCGGCCCTGTGTTGAAACGGCTGAATTGCGAGCTTTCCGAACTGTTCATGGAGCCCGATGGAACCTTTCCCAATCACGAGCCCGATCCCACGGTGCCAAGGAATTTGGAAACGTTGGCCAACACCGTGGTTGAACAGGGACTCGAACTGGGTGTCGCTTTTGACGGCGATGCCGATCGGCTTGGCGTGGTGGATGAGAATAGGCGAATCCTTTATGGCGATATGCTGATGGTCCTTTTCGCCCGTGAGATCCTCAAGGAAAATCCTGGCGGAAAGTTCATCGGGGAAGTGAAATGCTCACAATTCATGTATGACGAGATCGAACGCAAAGGCGGCGTGCCCATCATCTGGAAGACGGGGCATTCTCTTATCAAGAAGAAGTTAAAAGATGAAAATGCGCTTCTTGCCGGGGAGATGAGTGGGCACTTCTTTTTTAAGCACCGGTATTTCGGATTCGACGACGCCGTCTACGCGGCCTGCCGCCTGCTGGAAATCCTGTCCAGGGACAACAAACCCCTGTCCGACTATCTTTCGGACCTGCCCAAAACCCACAATACCCCCGAGATCCGTGTGGATTGCCCGGATGATAAAAAATTCGAACTCGTGGCGAGGGTAAAACGGGCGCTTTCCGCAAACCACCGGATAATCGATATCGATGGCGTGCGAGTGGTTTTCGAGGACGGCTAGGGGCTTGTCCGGGCGTCCAACACCAATCCCGTCATCGTGCTTCGATTTGAAGCCCAATCGGAGTCGCGACTGCGGGAAATCAGGGGGCTTGTGGAGGCGGTGATCGATGCGGCGAAAGCCGATTTGCAATAGAGACCATGGAAACAAGCAAGGAATCGAAAATGAGCGATACAAGATTCAAGGAGCTTTTTGCCAGGCACGGCGCCAACCCCATTATCACGGCAAGGGATCTTCCCTACCAGGCCAACGCGGTGTTCAACGCCGCCGCCACCCGGTGCGGCGACGACACCTTGCTGCTCCTGCGCGTGGAGGACCGCTGCGGGCTGTCGCACCTCACCGCGGCGCGCAGCCGGGACGGCGTGACCGACTGGCGGATCGATGAACGGCCTACCTTGCCGGCCGATCCGGAAAACCATCCCGAAGAGATCTGGGGCATCGAGGACCCCAGGATCACCCGAATCGACGAGCTGGATCTGTGGGCCGTGGTGTACACGGCTTATTCCAGGGGCGGTCCGCTGGTATCCATGGCCACGACGAGGGATTTTAAAACTTTCGAGCGCAAGGGTGTCGTCATGCCGCCGGAAGACAAGGACGCGGCCCTGTTCCCGGCGCGGTTCAACGGGCGCTGGGCCATGCTTCACCGGCCGGTTCCGGGATGCGCCGGTGTCGGCGCGCATATCTGGATCTCCTTCAGCCCGGACCTGAAGCATTGGGGCGACCACAAGATACTTTTGCCGGCCCGCAAGGGCGGCTGGTGGGACGCCAACAAGGTCGGTCTTTCGCCGCCGCCGCTGCGAACCGAAAAAGGGTGGCTGATCCTTTACCACGGCGTCCGCAACACGGCCTCCGGGTGCATTTATCGGTTGGGACTGGCGCTGTTGGACTTGGAGGACCCGACCCGGCTGTTGGCCAGGGCGGACGAATGGGTTTTCGCTCCGGAAGAGATCTATGAGACCGTCGGCGACGTGGACAAGGTGGTGTTCCCCTGCGGTTGGTTGGCCGAGGAGGACGATATCCGGATGTATTACGGCGGCGCGGACAAATGCATCGCCCTGGCCACGGCGCGGGTGTCGGAGTTGCTGGATTGGCTCGAAAAGCACAACCAGCAGGACTGACGCATGTGGGGGTAGCCATGAAGATCGCCATGCTGTCACCCATCGCCTGGCGCACCCCGCCCAGACACTACGGTCCCTGGGAAAACGTGGTTTCCCTGCTGACCGAGGGTCTTGTGGCGCGCGGGATCGATGTGACCCTGTTCGCCACCGGCGATTCGGAAACCCGGGGCCGGCTGAAGAGCGTCTGTGCCAAGGGATATGAAGAAGACGCCGAAATGCTGCCCAAGGTGTGGGAGTGTCTGCATATTTCCGAGCTGTTCGAGCAAGGTGAGGCCTTTGACCTGATTCACAACCACTTCGACTATCTGCCGCTGACGTATTCCGGCATGACCGCAACACCGATTGTGACTACCATCCACGGCTTCTCTTCGCCAAAGATCCTGCCGGTATACAGGAAGTACAACAAAAAATGCTTTTATGTGGCCATCAGCGAGGCCGACAAGTCACCGGAGCTGGACTATACCGCCACAATTCATCACGGCATCGATCTTGGCCTGTTCACCTTCAGGCCCGATCAAGGAGACTATTTGCTCTTTTTCGGCCGCATCCATCCGGAGAAAGGCACCGCCGAGTGCATCGAGGTGGCCCGTCGAACCGGCATGAAGCTCATCATGGCGGGCATCATCCAGGACCAGGCTTATTTCGACACAAAGGTTGCGCCCCACTTGGATGACGACCGCATCGTCTATGTGGGCAGCGCCGGGCCTGAAAAACGCGACGAACTGCTGGGCGGCGCATACGCCCTGTTGCACCCCATCGGTTTCGACGAGCCGTTCGGCCTTTCCGTGGTGGAATCCATGGCCTGCGGAACACCGGTGGTGGCTTTTTCCAGGGGCAGCATGCCGGAAGTCATCGCCCACGGGGAGACCGGCTTCATAACCACGAATATCGACGGGATGGTTCAGTACTTGAACAATGTCAGGGATCTTGACCGCCATAAGTGCCGTCAGTGGGTCGAGACGCGCTTCAGCGTGGACCGCATGGTTGCGGATTATATCCGGGTGTATGAAACCGTCATCAACCGGACCCGGCGCGAAGACCACCGGCCCTGGGGCTTTTACGAGGTTTTGGCGGACAAGCCGGATCACAAGGTCAAGCGGATCACCGTCTATCCTGGGCAGCGTCTGAGCTACCAACGCCATTTCAGGCGCTCCGAGCACTGGTACGTGCTCAGCGGCACCGCGGTGGTGACCCAAAACAGCGAAGACATTGAACGGATGTCCGGCCAGGCCATCGATCTGCCGGTGGGAACCTGGCACCGCATCCGCAATCCCGGACCGGACAACCTAGTGTTCATCGAGGTACAGACCGGAGACTATTTCGGAGAGGATGATATCGAAAGATCAGAGGACGATTATGGCAGAGTCTAAGGAACCGATCGTTCGGCGTTACGAGAAAAATCCCGTACTGACCAAGCATGATGTGCCGTACCCGGTGGAAACGGTGCACAACGCCGGCGTGGTCAAGCACAACGGTAAATATGTCATGCTGTTCAGGTCCCACCTGCGCAATGGCCGATCGATCATCGGTCTGGCGGAAAGCAGTGACGGCGTGCGTTTCGCGGTCAGGCCCGAGCCGTTTATCACTCCGGCCAAGGCCGAGCCATTTGCCGGCTACGAGGCCTTTGGCGTGGAAGATCCGCGCATCTGTCCCATGGAGGACGGCTACCTGATCACTTACTCGGCCTATTCCCAACACGGCGTACGGGTGGCCCTGGCCAGAACCACGGATTTCGAGCGCCTGGAACGGATCTCCCTGATCACCCAGGCGGATTATCGCAACGTGGTCATTTTCCCTGAAAAAATAGGCGGCCGCTATGCCCGGCTGGACCGGCCCCATTCGGAAATCTCACCGTGGTCTATCTGGATTTCGTATTCGCCGGACCTGGTGCATTGGGGGGATGCCAAGGTCGTCATCAAGCCCATGACCTACCATTGGGATGAAATGAAGGTCGGACCGGGGGCCACGCCCATCAAAACCGAAAAAGGATGGCTGAACATCTTTCACGGCGTGTTCAAAACCATGGACGGTGCCGTCTACCGGCTCGGCGTGGCCCTGCATGACCTTGCCGATCCGTCAAGGGTCTTGGGCGTGGCCGACGATTGGATACTTCAACCCGAGGACTTGTGGGAGATCAGCGGGTACGTGCACAACGTGGTTTTCTGCTGTGGCGCAGTGGCCGAGGACGACGGCACGGTGAAGATCTATTGGGGCGGCGCGGACACGGTGATGTGTGTCGGCACGGCAATGATTGCCGATTTGGTGGATTTATGTCTCTCAAATCCCCGTCCCGCACTTGAATGAGACGAGGTGTTGAAATGGAAAGCATCGACAAGAACCTGGTTGCCATTATCATGGCCGGCGGTGTGCACTTTTTGTGATCTTCAAAGCCATGGCCGCTCAGTACCCATGAACGACCCAAGCAGTTCATCCAACTTTTTGATGACCGCAGCCTGCTGCAAAAAAGCTACCTGATTATTAACCTGGACTTTGGACAAAAACACGCTCCTCCCCGACGCCCAGCAGGCTTTCTTGAAACGTTTCGTGGTATATATCTGATCAAGCCGTCGCGGTGAGCCTCGGTTGACGCTTGAAGACGATCGGGGGCCGTGGCCGTCTCTGGCCTGGCGTGCCTTTGATCCGGGCTGGGGAGATACCCCGGCGTTTGGGAGGGCGGGCCGGTGTGCCGATCTGACGAATAAGGCGTGCGAAGTCGCGCTGCGCACGGGCCGGTGAGAGGGGGGTGTCGGCGAGCGGTTTGGG
The DNA here is from genome assembly GCF_018409545.1 of Allochromatium tepidum. Taxonomy (GTDB): domain Bacteria; phylum Pseudomonadota; class Gammaproteobacteria; order Chromatiales; family Chromatiaceae; genus Thermochromatium; species Thermochromatium tepidum_A. The sequence continues at coordinate 200,465 of NZ_AP024563.1, forward strand.
GAGGAAACGCTCCCACGGTCTGGGCCGATCGCCGGCCGGCGGGGCGGCGAGCCATAACTGGACGTAGGCCAGGCAGACGCGCGGCCACCCGTGCTCTTCGTGGGTGAGGTCGGGGGTTTGAAAGCGGTCGAGGAGCAGGTGATTCGTGCCGAAGCGGAAGAAGTGCTCCCGATCGAAGCGTTGGCGGTAGGCCGGTTCAATCTGTTGCCGGGACAGTTCGGCGCGGCGTTGGCCCATCACGCTCAGCCGGAGTGGGCGCTTGAAAAGCGCGCGCCCGGTCTGGGCGTCGAAGACACGGCAACGGACCCCATCGAAGGGGTGGTCCTGCATGGGGCTGTCGCGATGTCCGCGCATCAACCGGGCATTCCGGCGCTCCAGCGTAAGGCGAATCGCCCGTCCGGAGGCGGTCTGATCAGACCATTCGGCGCTCTGGGAGGGACTGCCCCAGGTCTCGGGGGCGGCGAGGCGCCCGCAGCGCGTCTTCCAGGCAGTCCACGCAAAACCCCGCATCCAGGGTGTTGGAGAGTCGCCAGGCCAGTACCCGGCGCGCGTACCAGTCGACGATGGCCACCAGGTAGGCGAAGCCATGCGCCAAGCGGATGTACGTGATGTCGGTGCTCCAGACTTGGTTCGGGCGCGTGACCTCGACCCCGCGTAGCAGATAGGGATACACCGGGTGCTCGGGGTGGGATTGGCTCGTGGCGGGTCCGAGCGCCATCCCCGCGAGACCCAAGATCCCCATCAGTCGCTGCACGCGCTTGCGGTTCACGGCATGGCCTTGCGTCTTCAGAAAGACCACCATGCGCCGACTGCCATCGAACGGGTGACGGGTGTACTCGGCATCAATCAACGCCAACAGGATCTGGTCCAACTCGCTGACGACGTCCGCCATTGAGCGGGCATAGACCCCGGAGCGCGCGACCCCGGCTAAGGCACATTGGCGGATCACCGCGACCTCGCCCTCACGCTCGATCCACTCGCGACGGATGCTCACAGGCTCACCCCGGACTTTTTTTTCAACCAGTCCAGTTCCAGCTTCAGGCGCCCGATCTCGCTGTAGCGCCGTTCGGGCGCGCTCCGATCGTCCACAGGTTTACGCCCGCGCTTGGTCTCGAACAGCGTGCTAGCTTGTTCCAGGATCTCCTTCTTCCATTGCCCGACTTGCACCGGGTGCACGCCATGCCCCTGGCCAATCTCGTTGACCGTTTTTACCCCGCGGATGGCCTCCAAGCCCACTTTGGCTTTGAACGCCGCCGCATACGTCTTGCGCTTTGCTTCACCCATTTCGATCCACTCTTGTGTGCCGGCTTGACAGCTTAAATGACTGTCCGGTTTTCAGGGTCCACTTTAGACCAGTCATAAAAAATCCCCCATGCGGGGGATTTTTGTGTGTTGCAAACGTCGCGTTCCGAAACGGCTCAGAGCGTCTTCGCCTGCTCGGCCAGATAGATCCAGGTGTCGATCACGGTATCCGGATTGAGCGAGATGCTGCTGATGCCTTCCTTCAGCAACCAGTCGGCGAAGTCCTTGTGGTCGGACGGTCCCTGACCGCAGATGCCGACATATTTGCCCTGCTCGCGGCAGGCTTTGATCGCCATCGACAGCATCTTTTTCACCGCCGGGTCGCGCTCGTCGAAGCTCTCGGCGACCAGACTGGAGTCGCGATCTAAGCCGAGCGTGAGCTGGGTCATGTCGTTGGAGCCGATCGAGAAGCCGTCGAAATACTCCAGGAACTCCTCGGCCAGTACGGCGTTGGACGGCAGCTCGCACATCATGATCAGCCGCAGTCCGTCCTTGCCGCGCTCCAGACCCTGCTCGGCCAGCGCCTCGGTCACGGCCTTGGCCTGACCCAGGGTACGCACGAAGGGGATCATGATCTCGACATTGGTCAACCCCATGTCGTTGCGCACGCGCTTCAGGGCCTCGCACTCCATCTCGAAGCAGTCGCGGAAGTTCTCGGCCACGTAACGCCCGGCACCCCGGAAGCCGATCATGGGGTTCTCTTCCTCCGGCTCGTACCGCTTGCCGCCGATGAGGTTGGCGTATTCGTTGGACTTGAAGTCCGACATGCGCACGATGACGGTGTTGGGCGAGAAAGCAGCCGCGAGCGTGGCGATGCCTTCGGCCAGCTTGGCGACATAGAATTCGCGTGGGCCGGCATAGGCGGCGATGCGCGGGGCGATCTGCGCCTTGAGGTCCGCCGGGAGCCGGTCGAATTCGAGCAGCGCCTTGGGATGGATGCCGATCATGTTGTTGATGATGAACTCCAGCCGCGCCAGACCGACGCCCGCGTTCGGCGTGGCCGAGAAGGCGAAGGCGCGGTCGGGGTTGCCGACGTTCATCATGATCTTGACCGGGATCTCGGGCATGGCCGTGAGTTCGATGGTCTTGTAATCGAAGTCCAGCTTGCCGTCGTAGATATAGCCGGTATCGCCTTCGGCGCAGCTCACGGTGACGGGCTGGCCTTCCTGGATCCGGTCGGTCGCGTCGTTACAGCCGACGACGGCGGGAACGCCCAGCTCGCGCGCGATGATGGCGGCATGGCAGTTGTTGACCAGCACCGGCGTATAACGCTCGGTGAAGACGATGTAATTGTGATGGTCGGCGACCGTGATGTTATAGACCGACTCTTCCGCCCCGCCTTCGACCGGACGCACCCGCGACTGACGCAGATCCGAATCCAGCAGGGTTTGCAAACGCTGGGCGTGTTCGGCCTCCAGCTTCGGCAATGCCTCGCGGATGGCGTGCTCGGTGAGCAGATGGCCCTTTCTGACCCGATTGTTGATGTCCGAGCTGACGTTGGGCGAGAAGAGTTGACGCGCATTGAAGAAGCGGCTGCCGACCTGGCGCTCGTCGCGACAGGCGACACGCTGGGTATAGCGTCCGATGAGATCGAGCTGTTCGACGATCTGGACATTGTGGATATGCCGGTTGCGCGTGACCTGGGGCACGGTGCCGAGACGCAGACAGGCGACGATCACGGCTTGCAGGGTCTCGTCGTCCGAGACATAGAGATTGACGCGACCGTTCTGGAAAATGCCATCGCCATCGATCAGACCGGCGAGGAAATGCGCGGCCAGTTCACGGTCGGACTTCAGCAGCGTGGTGACGATGGTGTCCTGTTCGCGGCTCAGATCCTCGGCGATGGCCTTGGAATAACAGCGATAGGCATTGGACTGACCAACGATCTGCGCGCCACGGATGACGCCCTGCGAAACCTGCTTGGTGGAAACGCTGAACGCCTTGCCATAGTTTTCAACCAGCGCCTCGTTCATCCGCTCGATGAACTGCTGCTTGAGCTCGGTCGGCTTCTGGATGAAGGTCACCTCGCCACGGGTGCGGGTGAGATGGATGTGACCATCGCTCATCAGACCGCCGAGCAGATAGGCCAGCGAGCGTTCCTTGCCGGTGGAACCGGAAAGCGGCGGCAGATGCTGGGCGAGCAGCACCGCGTCGCCGTCTTCCAGCATCTGTTGCATCTCGGTATCGACGAGTGCGCCGTCAGCGAGATTGAGCATCTTGTGATCGGGCGTCAGGGTCAGGGTGTTGCCCTGCATGCGTCCGGTCTGCGAGACCTCGACCTTGATCGTGCGGGCCTGTTTTTTCATCACCGCCTCGACCGGCTTCCACTCGACCTTGAGTGTGTTGCGGTCGAGCGCGGGGACGCTCAAGCCTTCGTGACCCTGCGCATAGACCTCGGCGAAGGACATGAAGCCCCGGTTGGTCAGGAGCCGCGTCTCGCCCGCGAAACAGGTGCGACCGCCACGATTGGTGACGATGGCTGCCGCACGCTTCATGATCGGCTCCCAATCGGGATCGGTCATGTCGGTGACGAGCACGTCGCCCGGCTGGACCCTGTTCATGTCGGCGATGCTCTCGACGATGCGCGCGACACCGGCGCCGATGCGGTTACCGATGCTGCGCCCGGTCGTCAGCACCGGCCCCTTGCCCTTGAGGATGTAGCGCTCGATGACGTTGCCGGTGCGGCTCTGGACCGTCTCGGGGCGTGCCTGGACGATGTAGAGCTTGCCGTCGGTTCCGTCCTTGGCCCACTCGATGTCCATCGGGCGGCCATAGTGCTGCTCGATCAGGATCGCCTGCTTGGCCAGTTCCTGCACCTCGTCGTCGGTGATGCTGAAGCGCGGGCGCAGGTCTTCCGGAACCGGCTCGGTCTTGACGTGAGCGTCGTGCTCGGGATCGCTGTAGACCATGCGGATGGCCTTGTCGCCGACGGTGCGGCGCAGGATCGCCGGGCGACCGGCCATGAGGGTCGGCTTGTGGACATAGAACTCGTCCGGGTTGACCGCACCCTGCACGACCATCTCGCCCAGACCATAGCTGGCGGTGATGAAGACCGCATCGCGGAAGCCCGACTCGGTATCGAGCGTGAACATGACGCCCGAGGCGGCCAGATCGCTGCGCACCATGCGCTGGATGCCGGCGGACAGGGCGACGTGACGATGCTCGAAGCCCTGATGCACGCGATAGGCGATGGCGCGGTCGTTGAACAGCGAGGCGAAGACTTCCTTGATCCGGTGCTTGATGTTGTCGAGTCCGTGGACGTTGAGGAAGGTCTCCTGCTGGCCGGCGAAGGAGGCGTCCGGCAGATCTTCGGCCGTGGCCGAGGAACGCACGGCCCAGGAGACGTCATCGGTTCCGGCCTCGGCGGTCAGCTTGGCATAGGCGTCATCGATGGCCGCTTCCAGTCCGGCGGGGAAGGGTTGCTCCATCACCCAGCCGCGGATGCGCGGGCCGGCCTCTGCCAGTGCGGCGACATCGTCCACGTCCAGCTCGTCGAGCACGGTCTGGATGCGCTCGTCCAAACCATCGCGCGCCAGGAACTCACGATAGGCGTCGGCGGTGGTGGCAAAGCCGCCGGGCACGCTCACTCCGAGATGGGTCAGGTTCTGGATCATCTCGCCGAGAGAGGCGTTCTTGCCTCCGACGACGGGGACATCGTCCATCCCGAGGTCGCTCAGCCAGCGGACGTAGTCGGTCATCGTTGTGCTACTCCAGTCTTTGGGAAAGTCTGTATTTCAAGGCATCCGGGCGGTGCGGTCCAGCGGGGTCTGGACCCATCCGGGCGGGCGAGTCGGCGTGGGCCACGGTGGGGATCGGGTCGAGCCGCCCCGAACGGGTGATCGTCGGTTGCAATGACCGCGTAATAATCCGGAAAATATACCCCAGCCAAACAGTGAACGTCCCGAGAGTCCATCAATCCTGAGCATTGAACCTTAGCCGTACTGGCCGGTACCGTTGCGCGCCGAGGGTGCGATTCCGGTCCGGACACTGCAATTCTTGTCTTGAATCAGCGGGTTCATTCAGGCAGCCTAGGCGTGCCTAGCCGTATCCAAACCGATCCAGTCGATACTCGAACCGAGAGGAAGATCCAAAATGAGCGAAGAATTGCCCGGTCTCGCGCAGCTGCGGGCCATGCTGGGGGCCAGCGACAACAGCCAGCTCATCGTGCGAGGCATGTCGATCGTCGTCGCGGTGGGAACCTTCTATGTGGTTTCCACCGAGGCGCTCTACGGTGATGTGCCGCCGTTGCCGCCCAGTCAGGTCGCCGCCAATATCGCCCCGATCGGGACCGTGGCGCTGACCGCGCCGCCGGCGCCGGCTGTCGAAGAGGCCGCTCCGGTCGCTGAAGAAGCCCCGGCTGTCGAAGAAGCCGCTCCGGTCGCTGAGGAAGCCCCGGTCGTCGAGGAAGCCGCTCCGGTCGCTGAGGAAGCCCCGGCTGTCGAAGAGGCCGCTCCGGTCGCTGAAGAGACCCCGGCTGTCGAAGAGGCCGCTCCGGTCGCTGAGGAAGCCCCGGTCGTCGAGGAAGCCGCTCCGGTCGTTGAAGAGACCCCGGCTGTCGAGGAAGCCGCTCCGGTCGCTGAACCAGCCGTCAAGCGGCCGATGCCGGCCTGGATGTTGCACATGGCACCACGATCCTAAGCCAAGTCAGCCCACCACCCGGGTCGCACCTTCGGGCAGATCGAAGGCGTAGAGTTTGAGCGCCTTGGTGTCGTTGAGCGAGCCGGGGGTGAGGAAGAACTCCACCGGTTGTCCGCGCGCGTTGACCATGAGATGGATCTTGAGGCCATAGAAATAGCGGTGTTTGCCGGCCTGGTCGCCACGCCGGACCTCGCCGCGATAGCGCCGACAGCGACGAATCCGGATGTTGTCGCAGACGGGCAACGGGAAGCTGTCGATGATGTAGAGCGCTTCGTCATTGGTCTCATGGGCCGGGCTGGCCGGGACATGAAACAGCGGCGCGATCAGCCGGTTTTCAGGAGATCGTCACACAGGCGGTACACGAATATAATGCGGCTGTCCATCGGGGTACTCTGCTCGCGCGGTGTTGTAGGGGTACGACACAATGCAAGCTAACCCCGATGGATGCCAACCCTTCAAGGCGGCAACTTGGGTTATGCCATGGCCGCCGCCGGTCTGGCCGTGACCCTGGTGCCCGTGCTGATGGGCTATCTGATCCGGGGCCGTATCCCGAGCGAGTCGCGCAATCCGTTGAGCCGCGTGCTCATCCGGGTCTACCGTCCGGTGTTGCGCGCGACCCTGCACCGGCCACGGCTGACGATCCCGATCGCCCTCCTCGTCCTCTTCAGCACCGCGATCCCGCTGGCAGGCGTCGGCGGTCTGCCGGCGCCGCTCAAGGCGCCACCGTGACCGAGACGGTCGAGGGACGCGAGCGTTATCCGGTCAACCTGCGTTCGTGGACGCGATCTCGGGAGCTATGTCGCCGAGGCGCAACGGGTGGTGCATGAGCGCGTCCGGCTCCCGCCCGGCTATTCGATCACCTGGTCCGGTCAGTACGAAATACATGCAGCGCGCCCAGGAGCGGCTGGCCCAGGTCGTCCCGCTCACGCTCGCCGTCATCCTGGTGCTGCTCTATCTGACCTTCCGCTCGCTCGGCGAGGTGCTGCCGGTGATGATCGGCGCCGGGGTCGGGTCCGAGGTCATGCGGCCCATCGCCGCGCCCATGCTTGGCGGCATGATCACCGCGCCCCTGTTGAGCCTGATCCTGCTCCCGGTGCTCTATCGCCTCTGGCACGAGCGGCGTCGGCCGGATCTCAAATGAAGAGCTGTCGCAGCTCGCTGTCGACGCTGCCGCGTTCCCAGAGCCGCTCGAAGTCCTGGCGCAACCGGCGCGCCGCCGGCGGATCGGCGTAGTCGGCGATCGCCTCCAGGCGTTCGGCCAGCCGGCGATGCACATAGCCGGTCTCGTCGACGATGAGGAAGGCGTCGAGACGCTCCTGATCCTCGTCGGCGACACGCCGGATGGCGATGCGCGAGGTCAGGCGGCGCGCCAGCTCGAGGAGCCGATGACCGCCCTGGGTTGCGGCGCGCGGGTCGAACAGCAGGACGCGCACGCAGACTCCGGGACGCCCCAGCGCCAGACGCCGCACGGCCTCCAGGAAGGGCGCCTGATCATAGAGCGCCGGGTCGAGCGTGGGGCCGTGGATGAGCAGCTCGCGTCGGGCCTGGGCGGCCATGTCCGCGCTGATCGCGGCGATCTCCGGGCCGTGCGCGAGCGTCCGGCGTCCCGCATCGGCACCGAGCATGCCGCCGGGCCGGTCGATCTCTCTGGACATGGTCACTCCTGGTGCGCCGTGGATGGCGGATGGTGCCGGATACATACAGATCGCGCGCCGGAGACGGGCGGCGCGCGGCCTCGATAGGTCTGCATGTTGCAAATATGTAACGTGCTGGATGTGATGAAAACTTGTTTCATACGATCATTGCTCGCCTATTGGATAAAAAGTGTTGCTTCCATATGGCAAACGTTGTAAATATGTCGCGGGTTCATAAAAAAGTTGCACTTTTGCTCCTTTTGTGGGCTAAAATGCCTATGTCAAAGCGCGCGGTTCAGGTGAGTCGCGCTCGCGCTACGCTCATTTCGCCAGTGAGATTCCCGAGGCGGAAAGATGGTTTAGCATTAGGGATCATGAGCGATCTTTGCAACTGACCCGTAGTTCGGCTAGACCATGGGTTCTCCGATTCGATCATCTCCACCACCTCAACAGGAAGCCAAAAAGATGCGCAAACAACCTCTTTTCAAACGCCTGGCCGCCCTGGCTGCCCCGCTCGCGGTGGCCGCGGTCCTGTCCACTCCGGCGGCCGTGAGCGCCAAGGACTACAACATGGAGCACTTCTGGTCGGCTCAGCCCCAGGGCACGGCCTGGGTGAGCGGTTCCGGCGAGTGCTGGCAGAGCCTGCATGGGCCGGGTGATCTGGAGCCCTGTGTCGCCGCCGCGCCTCCGGTACCCAAGGAATTCACCGTGCGCCTGAACTTCGAATTCGACAAGTACCGTATCGAGAACGTCGTCAACGACAGCGAGCTGGCCCGTCTCGACGACTACATTGCGCAGGTCAAGCAGACCCCTGTTCGAGAGCGCATCTCGCTGACCGGTCACACCGACGCCAAGGGGTCGGATGCCTACAACTATCAGCTCGGTCTGCGCCGTGCCCAGGCCGTCCAGGACTACATGATCAGCCGTGGCATTCCGGCTCAGGACATCGTCTCGGTCGAGAGCCGCGGCAAGTCCGACATGCTGCCGGGCGTCGACATCTACTCCGTCGAGCAGCGTCGCGTGAAGATCAACGCCGAGTACTGATCGTCGATCCATCCTCGTTCGGGCGCGCCGCCGCCAATGGCTCGACGGTGCGCTCGATCCCCAGGCATCCGCTCCGGTGTTCGACGCCCCAATGCCGAGTCCTTTACTCGAGTTTACAAGTCCAATGAGCCTCATCCCCCCGACTGGGGCTTATGGCGGGGCCGGTCACGTCTGCGTGATCGGCCTTTTTTACATCCGCGCCCCGGAATATCCGCCGATCTGAACGATGTCTTTCGAATCTCTGGTCGAGCCGAACTGGTGGATCTGGCTGGCGGCCATGCTGCTGTTCGGTCTCGGCGTCTCGGCTCAGGTCTGCTCCAGGGGCGCTGGCTCGCCGACAGGCTGCCGGTCGTCGCGGCGGTGCCGGATCCGGTGCTGTTTCCGCTGGTGCTGCTGGGGCTGGGCGGTCTGACCGGTCTAGCCGTGCGCACTCTGGGTCTGGATGGTGCGACGGCGGCGATTCGCACCGCGACCCTGGCGCTGGTCTATGTCGCCGGCGGCTGGCTGGTGGCGCGTCTGATCGAGTCCATCCTGGCGGCCCGAACCGAGGCGCTGTCCGAGCGCATCCCCAAGCTGATGATGGGGGTGATCCATGGCGCCTTCATGTTCGTCGGGCCGGCGCTGTTTCTCTGGAGCCAGGACCTCTCCTTCACCGGCGTCCGGCTGTCGACCGGCGTGGCGGCGGCCGTGCTTGGTCTGGCCCTGCAGCGCACCCTGGGCGATCTGTTCTCCGGGATTGCGCTCGGTATCGAGCGCCCGTTCAACCTGGGTGACTGGATCGAGCTGTCGGACGGCACCGTCGGTCAGGTCATCGATACTGAATCGGTCTGGCGCCCGAGGTGCGCGAGATGCGCATCCGACGCGCTCCGCCGGTCCAGACCGAGCCGCCGACCATCCTGCTGGCGCTCAAGGGACTCTACATGGCCGGCTTGCTGACCTATGAGGAACTCGAGCAGATCGCGGCGCGCGCCGTCTATGCCCACTTCGACAGCGGTCATGTGATCCTGGCCGAGGGCGCGATGAGCGATGCCTTCTATATCATCGTCGGCGGATTGGTCGAAGCGGCGATTACGCTTCCCGATCGCACCCGGACCGTAACCGAGGTGCTGGAGCCCGGCAGCCATTTCGGCATCACGACCATGCTGGCCAACGAGCCGTCCTTTCTGGAGCTGCACGCGCAGTGACGTCAGCCTGATCCGCATCGACCTGGAGGTCGTGCGCACCCTGCTGGCCAACAGGCCTGAACTGGCCGAACGGCTGGCGCGTATCGTCAAAGAGTGCGTCGACGCCGCCGATGCCGCGCGTGCGGCCAGTCGTCAGCCGGCCCTCAGTGTCAAGATAGTTGACGTCTGCTTCGGCTATCTTTCTTAACTGTCAAGTCCCCGGAGATTGTAGACACGTTTTTTGAAGCGTTCAGGGCGTTTCTCGCGCCGGTCCTTGAGTGCCTGGATCGGGGCGATGTGGCCGAGGGCTTTCTGCGGAAGGTGTTGGTTATAGACCTGAACGTAGCGCTCGATGGTCTGGGCTAGCGACTCGGCGGAGTCGAAGCGGGTGGTGGTCAAGACCTCTGAAAGGCGCCCGTTGAAGCGCTCGATCATGCCGTTGGTCTGGGGGGTGCGCGGCTGAATAAGGCGATGCTCAATGGTGTTGGCCGAGCAGACCTGATCGAAGCGATGGCGCCCGGTGGGTTCGCGTTCCCCCGTGGCACCGAAGCGGTCGGTGAACTCCTTACCGTTATCGGTCAAGACCTTGGTGATGTTGAACGGGGCCTTGGCGATGAGCCGCTCCAGGAAGCCGGCGGCGTTCTGGGCGGTTTTCTCGGGCAGGATCTCAACATAGACCCAGCGCGTGGCCCGATCGATGGCGGCAAAGAGGGACTGAGCACTGTCCTCATCCGGCATTCGGGGCAGGTACTTCACGTCGACATGGACAAAGCCCGGTTCGTAGTCCTTGAAACACTTGACCGGGCGGGCGTCCGGATCGATGGGCCGGGGCCTGAGCGCCTGGAGGTTGGAGACGCCATGACGGCGCAGACAGCGATCCAGGCCCGAGCGCGAGACAGTGGTGCTGATAAACTCGTGGGTGACGGCCAGCAGGTCATCAAGCGGCAACAGGAGCGTTTTACGCAACTCCACGACCACCGCTTCCTGCGCCGGCGTCAGGCGCGTGTGGAGACGGTGCCGAGGCGTCCTCGGTGCCGGAGCGCCGACGCCACTTCAACACCGTCTGACGGCTCCGCCCATAGCGCTCGGCCGGCTCGCGGGTCGAGCGCGTCGAGGACTGGCGTTCACGACGGATGGCCGGTGTCGTGCGGGCGTTTTTGTGCAGACGGATGACCATGGGGAGCTAGACCTTCTCGTGTTCAGTTCGGACGTGCCGGGCGGCTCTCAAACTCCGCGGCGAGCCGCTGGAGAACCTCGCGGGCGAGGAACAAAGGATAACTCCTTCGCGGCACATGATCACACGGGACGCAACACGTAGCTCTGTGCGTCATACTTGGGCGATTCAGCGGCATCGCCGGCACCGCCCGACGAGTGCCCCGACAGCCGAGGCGGTCGCTGAACGTCTGAGCGAGCTGGTGCATCCGGCCACCTTGGCGCAGGTGGGCTATTTTCAGCGCCTGGGGTTGCGCGCACGGGGACTGACGCTGCCGGTGATGATGGGGTTGGTGTTGGGGCGGCTGTGGCGTCGGATCGGCAGTATCAATGAGCTGGTGCGGGTGGTGCAGCGCGAGCGGCTGTTGTGGGTGGAGCCGTTGCGGGATCTGACCCAGCCAGCCGTGGCGCAACGGCTGCGCGGCCTGCCGGCGGAGTTGTTCGAGCGGGTGCTCAACAGCCTCTTGCCGGTACTCCAGGCGCGTTGGCAGGCACGCCAACGCCCGGTGCCGCCGGTGGTGGCCTGGGCGCATGCCCACTATACAGCGGTGCTGATCGCCGCTGGCGCGACGCTGGATGTGTGGCGGCGCAAGCTCGGATGGTTGCGCGAGGCCCCCGTGGCCCCGCTGGCCGGACGGATGATGGCGCTGCTGGACTTGACCACCCGCCTGCCCCGGCGGGTGTGGTACGACGCCGATCCGGCCCGGCCATGACACGCGCTTTTGGTCGCGGCTGCACACGGCCATTCCCGCCGGAGCGCTACTGATCATGGATCGGGGCTTCACCGACTTTGCCCAGTGGGCCGCGCTGCGTGCGCGCGGCGTCACCTGGCTGACGCGCGCCAAATCCAATCTCAAGTACCAGGTCGAGCAGGTCTGGGTGCACACCTCCAGTCTCCAGGATCGGGTGGTGTGGGTCGGTCAGGGCGCCACCCGCCGGCGCGTGCGCCGGATCGAGATCCAGTCCGGTGGAACGGTCTACCGCTACCTGACCAATGCGCTTGATCCCGTCGACTTGCCCACGGCCTACGCCGCCGCTCTTTATGCGCAGCGTTGGCGGGTCGAGGACGCCTTCGCCATCGCCAAACGCTTGTTGGGACTGGCTTATTTCTACGCCGGGGCACAAAACGCCGTGGAACTGCAACTGTGGGCTACCTGGATCCTGTACGCCGTGCGGGTCGCTTTGACCGATGCCGTGGCCGAGGCACTCCGACGCCCGTTCGCCGAGATCTCCATGGAAATGGTCTACCGCAGTCTGTACTTCGTCGTCGGCGCCCAGCAGCAGGATCCCACGCTCGACCCCGTGTGCTATCTGGCCGAGCAAGCCAAGCCACTGGGTCTCATCAAACGTCCACGCAAGCCGCCTAAACAAAAGGCTCAGGCTCCACTGGATTCGGCTTGACATGACAACCAATCTCTTAACTTGTAACTGATGCCCTTAACTCCCCTCCTCGCACATCTGCTCGACCGTCCCTTTGATCCGGGCGGCGCGAAAGAGTGCGGCATAGACGCGATGCAGGAGTTCGGTGGAGCGCGGATCGAGTTCCAAGTCCTGCTCGACGCGCGCGTTGGCCCAGCGGTCGAGTCCGCGCGCGCTTGCGAGCAGACGTTCGTAATGGGGCGCGATGCGAGTCCACTCGTCCTCGACCCCATCGACCTGGGTCCAGGCGCGCACCAGCTTGTGCGGATGGCGCCGGTAGAAGACCCAATTCGAGCGCCCCTGCAGGACACAGCGGCGCGCGAAGTCATCGACACTCAGAGTGCGGATCATGGTACTGATCGCCTGGGCGTCGTAGCGCACGCGCAGACCGGCTTTGCGCAGCCGAAAGGCCAGCTCGATGTCCTCGGCGCCGAAGCGGAACACCGGATCGAACAGCCCATGTTCGAGCAGCAGGGCACGCTTGCAGGACGAGCGCCCGCCCCAGAAGAAGGAGAAGTCCAACTCCTGACCGTCCTTGAGCGAGGAATAGTAGAAGAGCTGGCAGCCCACGCCCGTGACATAGCGCATCAGCGGCGAGCGCGCCTGTTCGTATCCCAGACCGGTATGGCCGAGCACGGCGGTCTCGACCCGAGGATCCTGCCGATGGCTCAGCCAGTGTCGCTCCAGGGCGCGGCTGTCGAGCACGTCGTCGTCGTCGAGAAAGACGACGATCGGCGCACGCGCCAGACAGACCCCATGATTCTTGGCCGCCGCCAGACCTGAGTTGGGCTGGCGGATATAACGCAGATCGAGCAGCGGCGCGAAGGTCGCGGCGACCTGGGCGGTATCGTCACTCGATCCGTCGTCGACGAGCACGACCTCGAAGCGTTCCGGGCCGAGCGTCTGGGCGCAGAGCGCACCGAGCGCCCGCGCCAGCAGGGGCGCGCGATCATAGGTGCAGAGGATGGCGCTGATCAGTGGTGTCCGGTTCATGGAGCGATCGCGGTCGGGCCGGTCAGTGGATAGGTCCGGCCGGCGATGCAGGCATCGGACAGGGTCAGATGCGGACGGCGGGCCAGGAACGCCTGCATGGCGGTCTGCGTCTCTGTGTAGTCGTAGGTGCTGACCGGTTTGCGCAGGGCATGACGGACCGGCACGGCATCGACGATGCCCAGCCGCCGGCCCTGGGCCTCCAGGACGACGGGCCAGACGAAATCCAGCCCCCAGCCCATGGGCGCCTCCTCGTCGAACGGCAGGAGCGACGCAAATCCGTCGCGGCGCAGCGAGAACAGCGGCCCGATCTCGACGAAGCGCGTGCGGCGGGACTCGACCCCCATGAGCTGATTGACGAACTGATGGTCGGTGTAGCCGTCATGGGTGCGCGCCGGCTGAGCCAGCGTGAAGTCGCGCGCCTCCTGGATGGCGAGAAAGCGGTCGACGAAGCCCGGCGACAGCTCGATGTCGTCGTCGACCACCAGCAGATAGCGATAGCGCTCGATCTCGGCCTCGGCGAGCAGCCGGTTGAGCAGCACGAACTTGGGCACGCGCTCCGGGCTGTGCAGTCGCGTCAGGGCCTCGAGTTCCGGATCGGCCGGCGCCTCGGACGAGTCGGCGCCGACCGACGCCCAGCGCAGATCGACCTCCCAGTCGCGTGAACCGAGCAATTCGCGCGAAATCATCGCGGCATGATTGGCGATCCCCGGCAGATAGATGCCCAGGATCAGGACACGGCGGTCGGTCTCACGAGGCGGCAGGCTCGCCGTGCGCGCCCCGTCCTCGCCGCTCCGGAGTTCGACGGACTCAGGCCGACCGAGGGTTCCGACACCGGGCGAGGAACCGGAGATCGGCTCGGACATCGGGTCCGTCAATAGTTCACGCAAGCGCTCGGCCACCACGGGGACCGAATAGCGCGCCCGCATCAGCGCCAGCCCCGCCTCGGAGAGACGCGCCCACAGCACCTCGTCGCGATAGAGCCGCACGATCGCCGCCGCGAAGGCCGCCGGATCATCGGCGATCAGGGCATCGTGCTCGTGCGTCAGCCCCAGGCCCTCGGCGCCGATCGACGTGGTGACCACCGGCAGCCCCTGACTCAGACTCTGGCCGATCTTGCCCTTCATCCCGGCGCCATGGCGCAGGGGCGCGACGAAGATCCGGGCCTGGGCGAAACAGGGCTCGACCTCGGCCACATAGCCGACCGCCTCGATGGCCGGCGAATCCAGTTCGCGGACCGAGTCGGGCATGTGACTGCCGACGATGCGCAGACGCACCTCGGGCAGCTCGGCGCGCACCAGCGGCAGGATCGCATCGGCGAAATAGAGCATGGCATCGATATTGGGCTCGTGCTGGAAGCCGCCGATGAAGAACAGATCACGCCGTTCGCTCAGGGGCGCGGCCCGGTCGACGACCGGATGGACGTTCGGCAGCACCCGCACGTCGAGCCTCGGGTCTTCCCGGAGCAGACGCGCGCGCTCGTCCTCGGTGATGGCGATGACGCGATCGGCCGCACGCGCGTTGGCCAGTTCGAGACGGCGATACCGATGCGCGCGCTCCAGCAGCTCGGTCGGATCGGCGGCGAAGGCCGCGCCACGCTCGAACCTTACCCAGTGCAGATCGACCGTGTCGTAGATGACCGTCGCCTGGGGCGCATGCGCCCGCACAGGCGCCAGATAGACCTCGGCGACCTCGGGACGCGAGATCCAGACCTGCCGGTACCTATGCCCCTGGGCGACCAGGTGTTCGAGCGCCGCCGACGGACCGACGACCGTCCTGATCCCGCGCGCGCGCAGTGCCTCGGCATAGTCCGGGCTCTCGGCCTCGCGATCGCCGATGAAGTCGACCGCGAAACCCGACTCCAGCAGCAGATCCAGGATCAGGCGCAGACGATAGGAGCCGGAGTCGAGATCGGGTGTCGGCGGCTTCCAGTCGATGACGAGCAGCCGATCGGCCGGCGCGTCGAGCGGCGACAGCAGGACGCGCCAGTCGCCGTCCCAGGCCGGCACGTCGAGCACGGCCATCCGGCGTGACCCGAGACCTGCGAGGGGTCCTTGCAGCAGCCAGTGCTTGATCCGCCGGCGCCAGTGGATGTCGATGGGCAGGGCGCGCCAGAGCGGGCGCAACAGATCGATCGGACTCATGTCGGGTCGGGTGATCGTAAAGGTTCGAAAGACATGGCTGACACTCGGAATACTCGTCTGATCGTCGAAACGGGCTTGCCAACGGCCGCGTGAAGTCTGCCCAGAATCACGAAAAAACGCCAGTGATACGCCATCGGATACCTCGATCCCCGATCCTCCGGTCGGCCGGCGCCGCAAAGGGGCTAACCCTCGCTTGCACGATGGCGTACACTGCCGCTTTCTCCGGCAGAGAGGTTCCCCATGTGCAATAACTGCGGCTGCAACATCACCTCCGGTAACGAACATCTGATCCGGGGCGACGGGCGTCACGCCCAAACCGCCGACGGCAAGGCCGCCGTCGCGGTGCTCCAGGGCCTGCTGTCCGAGAACGATCATCAGGCCGCGCACAATCGCGAGCATCTGGATCATCACGGCGTGCTGGCGCTGAACCTCATGTCCTCGCCCGGCGCCGGTAAGACCAGTCTGCTGGAGGCGACCATCGAGGCACTCGGCCAAGAGCTGCGCATCGCGGTCATCGAGGGCGATCTCGAGACCGAGAACGACGCCGAGCGCATCCGCGCCAAGGGTGTGCCGGCGATCCAGATCGCCACCGGCAGCGCCTGCCATCTCGACGCCCATCTGATCCACGAGGCGCTCCACCGGCTGGATCTCGACGGCATCGACCTGCTCTTCATCGAGAACGTCGGCAATCTGGTCTGTCCCGCCAGCTTCGATCTGGGTCAGCATCGCAACGTCATCCTGATCTCGGTCCCCGAGGGCGACGACAAGCCGGCGAAGTATCCGGTCATGTTCCGTTCGGCCGACCTGGTGCTCTGCTCCAAGTCCGATCTGCGGCCCCTGATGCCCGAGTTCGATCCCGAACGCGCCGAGCGTCATCTGCGCGCGCTCGCCAGCACGGCGCCGTTCGAGAGCGTCTCGGCCCGCTCGCACGCGGATCTGGAACCCTGGCTACACTGGCTGCGCGATGAGTTTCAAGCCCAGCGCGCACGGCTGGAACTCGGGCGCACGATCCGCCCGAGCCATCGGCACGACGGCGAACACCGCTCGGGCCTGACCGGCACGGCCGCCCCCGGACACCACCACCATCATCACCATGAGCCGTCGCCCACGCACGGCTGATCGGTCGAGCAACCGTTCGATGACAACGGATCCATCTCAGCCCCTCTCGCCTCGCGGGGGAGGGTAGAAGGAAGAAGGAACCGCCATGGCCAAGTTGTTTTTGAGCCGTTACCAACCAATCATGGATGTCGACCAACCGGCACCCGGCACGGTGCCGGAGATCGAGCGCAGAACGACTGAAAAACCATAAAACCCGATCAGGAGGATTCATGTCAGTGTCTGTACAACGCAAACACACACTCCCCATCCTGGCCTTGAGCGCCGCAGCGGCCATCCTGGCCTATGCACCCGTGAGCCAGGCCTTCAATTTCGGCAACATGATGAATCCGAACCGCTGGTTCGGCGGTGGTGATCGTTATAACGATCGCTATGACGATCCCTACTGGGGTGGCGGACCCTATGGCCCCGGTCCTTATGGCGGCTATGGTTATCCGGGCGTCTATGGCGTCCCCTACGGCATGCCCTATGGCGTTCCAGGGTTCGGCGCACCGCCCGCCGGCTATGGGGCCGCTCCCGCACCCACGCAGGCGCCGGCACAAGCGACTCAGCCTCAGCCCAGGGTCGATCCGGGCGAGGTCGAGGCACTCAAGCGCCGGATCGAAGAGCTGGAGTCGCGCCAACAGCAGGGTCAGGGACAGCCCCAGCCGCAGAATCCCGAATGGCCGGTGGCCCCGGCCTTCCGGCCCATGAATCAATACTGAGCCGCGTTCGAACCGCGTCCGGGACACCGAACCGTCTTCGCAGGTTCGTATCCAGCCATGAGGACAGACACGGCGTTCCGGATGACGCGGTTCGAATCGCCCCGTGACTTCGCATGCTTCAGTACGCCACACCGGGTTCAACCGGCGCCTTGGACGGCTCGCCCTGAATGACCGTCGCGCGTTCCCAATACACGAGTCTCGTCGAGATCGCCGTGCGCTATCTGCCGCGGATGCTGCATGTGCTGCGCACCGAGGGGGTCGGAGTCCTGCTGCGCAAGCTGCGCCGGCGGCTGCATATCCGCCCGTTCGCGTCCAAGGGACCGCCGACCCTGCTCGCACTCGACGAGCCCTTCGACCCCATCGCCTTTCCGCGTCATGCCGCGCCGTGCGTCTCGGTCGTCATCGTGCTCCAGCGGCCGCTGCGGGCCATCCATCACTGTCTCGCCGCGCTCGCCGGCGCCGAGACCCGGACCGCGTTCGAGGTCGTCCTGGTCGCCGGGACGATCGATGACAGGACGCGCCGACTCGCCCGCTATCCGGGCACGCGACTGATCCAGGTGCCGAGCAGCACCGGACTGGCCGCGATGCTCGACCAGGGGGCGCGCGCGGCTCGGGGCGACTTCATCGTCTTTCTGAGTGACGACACCCAGGTCCAGCCGGGCTGGCTGGATGTACTGGTGCAGAGCTTCGAGGAGACGCCGGACGCCGGTCTCCTCGGTAGCCGGCTGCTCTACCCCGACGGACGCCAGCGCGAGGTCGGACGCCGGATCGATCCCGACGGCTCGACGCACCGGCTGGGCCATCTGGACGACCCGGATCAACCCGCCCACGGCTATCGGCGCGCGGTCGACGCCTGTTCGCCGGCCGCGCTCGCGATCCGCGCCGAGCTGTTCCGACGCCTGGACGGTTTCGATCCGGCCCTGGTCGAGGCCGATGACCTGGCGGCCGACCTGGCCCGCCGTGTGCGCGCCGACGGGCGACGGGTCTACTGTCAGCCGCTCTCGCGCGTGGTCCGGTTCGGGCCCGTCGGCGAGTGCCGGGGCGAGCCGCAACCCGGTCTTCAGCCCCAGACGCACGTCCCGGCCGACGAGACGCCGCGGCGCGTGCTGGTGGTCGACAGCTACATGGTCACGCCCGACCGCGAGTCCGGCTCACTGCGTATGCTCAACCTCTTTCGCATCCTGCAGGGACTCGGTTATCAGGTGACCTTCGCCGCCGCCAATCTGGAGGCCCCTCAACCCTATGTCGCCGACTTGCAGCGCCAGGGGTTCGAGGTGCTCTATCGGCCCCATGTACGCTCGATCGCCCGTCATCTGGCCGACGAGGGCGCGCGCTATGATCTGGTGATCCTGAGCCGGGCCGATGCCGCCGCACAGGTCATGGCCTCCGTGCGGCACCACTGCACACGGGCGCGGATCGTCTTCGACACGGTCGACCTGCACTTCCTGCGCGAGCAGCGGCTCGCCGAGCTGCTCGGCGACCGCGGCACGCGCCTGCTGGCCGAGGCGCGCAAGCGTCAGGAGCTGGAACTGATGCGTCAGGCCGACCTGACCCTGGTGGTGAGCGAGGCCGAGCGCGCGCTGCTGGCCGTGGAGGCGCCGGACGTCGCCGTGCGCGTGGTCTCCAACATCCACCGGATCTTCGGTTCGGCCAACCCGCCCGAGGCACGGCGCGATCTGCTCTTCATCGGCGCCTTCTCGCATCCGCCCAACCGCGACGCCGTGCTCTTCTTCTGCGACGAGGTCATGCCGCGACTGCGCGCACATCTGCCCGATCTCAGGCTCAAGGTCATCGGCTCCGACCCGCCGGCCGAGGTGCTGGCGCGCGCTGGGGACGCATCCGGCGTCGACGTCCTGGGCTATGTGCCGGACGTCGACCCCTTCTTCGCCGGCTGCAAGCTGTCGGTGGCGCCGCTGCGCTACGGCGCCGGGGTCAAGGGCAAGATCAATCAAAGTCTCGCCCACGGACTGCCGGTCGTCGCCACCGGATTGGCGATCGAGGGCATGCATCTGGTCGATGGCGAATCCGTCCTGGTCGCCGACACGGCCGAGGCCATGGCCGAGGCGGTGATCCGTCTGCATCAGGATCCCGATCTCTGGCGGCGGCTGTCGGCGGGCGGCCTGGCGGTGATGGAAGCGCACTTCAGTTTCGCCGCCGCCGAACGGGCCGTGCGCGCGGCACTCATTCCGGAGTCCAGCTCGTGACCGATCCCGATCAACCGTCCATCCCGGCCGTCAGTCTCATCCTGGTCAACTACAACGCCGGTCCATTGCTCACAGAGGCGGTGGGCGCGGCGCTCGCCTCCAGCGTTCCGGTCGAGGTCATCGTCAGCGACAACGGCTCGCGTGACGACAGTCTGGATCGGCTCGCACAGGCCCATGGCCGGGATGCGCGTCTACGGATCCTGGAGAACGGGGCCAATCTGGGTTTCGCCGCCGCCAATAACCGGGCGCTGCCCCTGGCGCGCGCCGAGCGGCTGCTGTTCCTCAATCCCGACTGTCTGGTCGCGCCCGACACGCTCGAACGCCTGATCGCCATCCTCGACGCCCGCCCCGAGGTCGGGATGATCGGCTGTCTGGTACTCGATCCGGACGGCACCGAGCAGGTCGCCTGTCGGCGTGCGATTCCGGACCCCCGGATCGCGCTCCGGCGTATTCTGCGTCTTGACCGTCTGAATCGCTCAGGCGCCGGACGGCGTCTGGACCAGCGTCATCAGCCGCTGCCGACCGAGCCGATCGAGGTCGAGGCGATCTCCGGCTCCTTCATGCTGACGACCCGCCGTGCGCTGGAACGGGTCGGACCGCTCGACGAAGGCTATTTCCTGCATTGCGAGGATCTCGACTGGTTCGTGCGTTTCCATGAGGCCGGGCTGAAGATCCTGTTCGTGCCGGACGTCAGCGTGATCCATCACAAGGGCGCGTGCAGCACGGGCGATCCGCTGGCCGTCGAGCGCCACAAACATCGCGGCATGGAGCGTTTCTTCCGCAAGCATCAGATGCAGCGGCATTCACGACTGTTCGGCGCGCTCGTGATCTTCGGCATCCGGGTTCATTTCGGACTCAAGGCCATCGCGATTCGGCTGAGATCCGGGAGCCGTCGATGACGAACACGACACAGTCCGATCATCTCGGCCCGGTCCTGGTGACGGGAGCGACCGGGCAGGTCGGGCGCCGTCTGGTCTCGGCCCTGCTCGCCACCGGGCACCCGGTGACCGTCCTGACCCGTTCGCCCGAGTCGGTACGGCGGTTGTGGCCGAACGACGGGGTCAGGGTGCATGCGGGCGATCTGACCGAGGCCGAGACGCTCGCCGGACTCGGCGTAGGGCTGAAGACCGTCTTCCATCTGGCCAGCTATGCCCCGCGCCCCGACGAGCCGGATCTCTACAACGCGCCCGATCACTGGCGCGTGACCGCCGAGGGCACGGCCAATCTGGTCGCGGCACTCGCCGAAGCGCCGATCGAGCGGCTGGTCCATGTCAGCACCGTCAAGGCAATGGGCGATCGCGCGGGCGCGCTCGGCCGGCCGGCCGGTGCCGACACGCCACCCGAGCCGGACTGTCTCTATGGCCGCGCCAAGCTCGCCGCCGAGCGCCGCGTGCTCGAATTCGGCCAAGCGCGCGGGATCGAGGCCAGTGTGATGCGTCTGCCGATGGTCTATGGACTCGACGGCGCCGGCAACATCGCGCGCATGGTCGAGGCCGTGGCCGCCGGACGCTTCCCGCCCTGGCCGCGCCTCGACAACCGGCGCTCGGCGATCCATGTCGATGACGCCATCGCCGCCGCGCTCCTGATCGCCGGTCATCAGGCGAGCGGCGACCGGACCTATATCGCCACCGATGGCCGGCCCTATTCGACGCGCTGGATCTATGAGCAGATCCTGTCGGCGCTGGGGCGTCCCATCCCGCGCTGGACGGTGCCGCTGTGGATGCTTCGAGGCGCCGCACTCGGCGGCACGCTCGCCGAGCGTCGGCTGGGGCGACGGATGCCGTTGACGCGCGATGCGCTCGTGAAGCTGACGGGCGATGCCTGGTACGACTCCAGCGCCATCGCGGCCCTGGGATTCGTGCCCCGGTACGGGCTGGCGGACGAGATCAGGCGTCTGGTGCGGCGTCCGGCGGCTGGACCCGCTCCATGAGCCGTATCACGGCGCGTTCGGTCAGCGGATTCTGGCTGAGCAGACGCGCGGTTCCCTTGCGCAGATGCGCCGCCAGACTCGCGGCGGCAAGCGTCATGGCGTTCTCGCCCTGACGATTGGTGAAGAGATAGACCCCCTTGAATTCACTCACCCAGTTCAGGCGCAGGGTATTGCGGGTTCCACGTTCCGTTTGGAACTCGATCCAGGCCCCCGGCTTGAGCGCCCGCACCAGTCTGAGATGGGGATCATCGCTCGTCGTCGCGCCGGGACGATCTGGAGGGGTCGGCCTGGACGGCGGCGCCACTGGGGCTGGCGTCGTCGGACGCGCTGGTGGAGACGGCGACGCAACCCCGCTCATCGTGGCGCCTTCTCCGCGCAAGGCCGCTACATGGCGCTGAATGAGCACACCGAAGAACTCGCTCCACGACTCTTCCTGACCCAAGTGCGCCAGTCCCGAACGCAACCCCTGGATCAGGCGCGGCAGCAGACCGATGAAGCGCTCACGGTCCGATGGATGGAGCTTCGGCTCGATGCTCCAGATCAGTTCATCCATGAGCTGGACCGCTTGAGTCCATCGAGCATCCGCCGGTCCATGGCGCACGAAAATCTCGGTCAGAACCTGACTCCAGCCGCGCTCTAGAAACTCCACGATCAACCCCGGAACCCCTGGACGGGTGACGCGCGTTTGGATCTCGGCGGCGACATGAGCGGCGGCCAGCTCCCGGCGCTCGCGTTGCGCGAGCCCGGCGACGAGTCCGACGGCCCGGTCACGCGACTGAGCATCCTCCTCGGCCAGAAAGGCTTCGAGTCTCCGGACCTGGTCGGCCAGAATCCCGATGTCGGACTCGAATCCCTCGATCACGGTCGTGACGACCGAGCGAATCGTCTCCAACGACCTCGGATTCTCGTCCTCCCCGTGCCCGAGTCCCGCCTGAGCGATGACATCGAGCAGGCGTCGCGCCGGATGCTTGCGGTCGGAAAAGAACTCCTTGTCGAGCAGGGCGACCTTCAACACCGGAATCTGGAGCTTGGCGATTTCGGCGCGTATCGCCGCCGGCAGTTCGGGATCATCGAAGATCGCCTCGAAGAGCATGGCCACGATGTCGATCGTCATGGCATCCACGGGCGGCGATCCCTTGGCCATGGGGGTGTCACGCAACTGAGCGACGACATTGCTGGCCCAGGGGTCGAGAGGGGTCGCCCCCAGACCGGGCGCCGCCCCCGGAACCAGTGGTCCGCGTTGCAGACTGCCCAGCGTCTGCATCAGTCGCTCGTGCCCGAACGGCGATGGCGGCACCATGAGCGGTCCGGCCGGAGCGACTGCGGACACGACCGATCCGGCGACAGTGGGCGGCAACACCGGATGGCCGGCGAGCGACTGTAACGAGCCGACCAATCGCGCAAAGACATCATCGGCCGGCATCGACGACAGGCTCGACATCGCCGCGGCCGTCGCCGGTATCGCCGGCGCGGCTGCCGGACCTGAAACGTCCGACCGGATCGCGGGCGTGTGTGTGTGCGGTTCGGTCAGCGGAATCTTGGGCAGGATGCCCGATTCGATCAGGTAGCGATTGATCTCGTTATAGATCTCCGGCAGTTCGGCCGATGTCTGGCGCTCGAACGCTTGCATCAGAAAGATCGCCAGCTCACGGCCGGCCTCCAGGGCCGTCAAGGCCTGGAACAGGGCGCGATAGAGTGTGACCGGATGCAGAGGATTGTCTTCCGGAGTGATTCGCGGCCCATTCAGCAAGGCCGCCAGACGCCGATCGAGTGCCAACAGGGGTTGGGCACAGTTGAAGGACGCGCGCGTCGTCAGCTTGGTCAGCGCCAGATCGAGTTCGAAGTCTTCTTCGTCGACCAGCTCGAGTTCATCGGGCAGTCTGGTCGGCATGTGCCCATCCTGGCGTTCCAGGCGTTCGACGGCCTCATCGAAGAGGCTCACATAGGCCGCGCGGAAATGCTGCAACAACAGGGGGGTGCGATTGGCCAGCAGCGACACGGCGTCGAAACACAGTTGGCGCAGATCCTGATCGACCGCTCGATCCATCATCGCGAACAATTCATCGTTCGCGCGTCCGACATGGCGCGTGAAGACTGCCAGCACCGTATCGATCAGACGCTCTCGACACGTCTGGAGAATGACCTGTGTATCCGCGTGCATGACCTCGGGCGGACCTGTCTCCCGCACCCCAAAGGGGATGATATTCGAGTTAGGCTGTTTGACCATGGCGGATGATGTGAACCCTTGGTGATGAGCCGCGCCACGAGCCGGAGTCAAGGGGTGGATCGAGGATCGCCGGACGCTCCAACGCCTATGGATAGGACACGGGATTCGAGATGCGGTTTGCCGGCACCGAAGTCTAGGAGCTCAGGCCGCGCCTGTTTGCCAACCCCGTCACAGTCCGCCCAAAAAGCACGGTCTCTCGACCGCCGAGCCTATTCCACCGTCACCGACTTGGCCAGATTGCGCGGCTGGTCGACATCCGTGCCCTTGAGTACGGCTACATGATAGGCCAGGAGTTGCAGTGGGATTGTGAAGATCAGCGGATCGATGAGATCGTCGGTCTCGGGCAGGCGCACGACCGTCACACCCTCACCTTCGGCCAGCGGCACCTGGAAGTCGGCGAAGACCACGAGCTGACCGCCGCGCGCGCGCACCTCCTCCAGATTGGACTTGAGCTTTTCGAGCAGCGCATTGTTGGGCGCCACGGCCACCACAGGCATCTGCTCGTCGATCAGGGCCAGGGGGCCATGCTTGAGCTCGCCGGCCGCATAGGCCTCGGCATGGATGTAGGAGATCTCCTTGAGCTTGAGCGCGCCCTCCATGGCGATGGGATACTGCTCGCCGCGCCCGAGAAAGAGCGCATGCTGCTTGTCGATGA
Organism: Allochromatium tepidum; assembly: GCF_018409545.1. Classification (GTDB taxonomy): domain Bacteria; phylum Pseudomonadota; class Gammaproteobacteria; order Chromatiales; family Chromatiaceae; genus Thermochromatium; species Thermochromatium tepidum_A. Next base: position 224,847 of record NZ_AP024563.1, read on the forward strand.
AGCGCTCGGCGAGTGCCGCGATGGTCTCGTCGAGCCGCAGCACCTCCTCGATCTTGCCCGGCAGGGTGCGCAACAGCGTCACGAGATCCGCCTCGGCCGCCGCGTCGAGCCGATGGAAGCGCCCGAGCGCGATGGTCAGCAGCAGCAGGGCGACCAGTTGGGTGGTGAAGGCCTTGGTCGAGGCCACGCCGATCTCGGGGCCGGCCTGGGTGAGGAAGACCAGATCCGACTCGCGCACCAGCGAACTCTCGGGCACGTTGCAGATGGCGAGCGTGGCCGCATAGCCGGAGGCCCTGGCCTGACGCAGGGCCGCCAGGGTGTCGGCGGTCTCGCCCGACTGCGAGATGGTCACGAACAGCGCCCGCTCCGGAACCACGTGCCGACGATAGCGATACTCGCTCGCCACCTCGACCTGACAGGGCAGGCCGGCGACGGCCTCCATCCAGTAGCGTGCCACCAGCGCGGCATGGAAACTGGTGCCGCAGGCGACGATGGTCACGGCCCGAATCTCGGCAAAGAGTGCGGCGGCCTGATTGCCGAAGATCTCCGGCAGGACGCGGTCACTCGTCAAGCGCCCTTGAAGGGTGTCGGCGATGGCGCGCGGCTGCTCGAAGATCTCCTTCTGCATGTAGTGCCGATAGGGGCCGCGTTCGGTGGCCTCGGCCGAGACCGTCGAGGTCTTGACCGGACGCTCGACGAGCCGGCCGTCACGATCCCAGATGCGCACCCGATCGCGCGTCAGCTCGGCCAGATCGCCCTCATCCAGGAAGATGAAGCGGTTGGTGACCGGCAGGAGCGCGAAGACGTCCGAGGCGATGAAGTGCTCGCCGAAACCGACCCCGATCACCAGCGGACTGCCCTGGCGCGCCGCGACCAGATGCTCGGGATCGGCGGCATCGATCACGCCCAGCGCATAGGCCCCGCGCAGGCGTCCGGTGGCCGCGCGCACCGCCTCGACCAGCGTCCGTCCGTGCGCCAACTCGGCATGGACGGCATGGACTGCGACCTCGGTGTCCGTCTCCGAGGTGAAGACGTAGCCGGCGGCGAGCTGTTCGCGCCGCAATTCCTCGTGGTTCTCGATGATGCCGTTGTGCACCAGCATGCAGCGGTCGTGACTGAGGTGCGGATGGGCGTTGTGGGTCGCCGGCTCGCCGTGGGTCGCCCAGCGCGTGTGGGCGATGCCGAGCGTGCCCGGCAACGGATCGGCCGCGACCGCCTCGGCCAGACGCGCGACCTTGCCGAGTTCACGCCGCCGGCCGAGTCGGCCCGAATCGTCGAGCACGGCGAGGCCCGCCGAGTCGTATCCGCGATATTCGAGCCGGCGCAGACCTTCCAACAGGATGGCCGCGACCGGGCGTTGAGCGATGGCACCGACGATTCCGCACATGATGGCAAGTGATTCCTGATCCGGACAGGGTTCGAAGCCTAGTCACTCGACAGCGGGCTGTAAATCGGTTTGAGCGTTCAGGATTCGCCGCAGCGGTGCTCGCTTGTTCGGTCAGGCGACCTCCAATGCCCTGAGGATGCGCGGCGTCAGGTCATTACCGATGCGCTCCGGTTTCGCTCTCCAGCCGGATCGGCTCCAGCAGCCGCGACTCGAAGTCGGTCAGGACACTGAACTCGACCCGGCGCGAGGCGGCGGGGTTCTCGCGTCCCTGGTCGTCATGCACCGGCCGCGAGGACGAGAGTCCAACCGCTGCGACCCGTTCCCTGAACCAGTCCTCGCCCTTGAGCGGGTCGAGTCCATAGGCGAACCGCAGCACCGCCTGGGTGCGCTGCTGGCTCAGTTCCATGTTGAGGAAATAGGCATCCAGCGGCGCTGTGCCGGCATTCCATTCGCTCGACGTATGCCCCTCTAAGCGGATCTCGCGGATGACCTCGCGGAAGGGTTTGAGCCGGGCGACATAGCGCGGCAGGAAGTCGTTCAGGATCGCCTCGAACTCGGGCTTGATGCGCGCGGAGTTGCGGTCGAACAGGATGTCCGGCTCGCGAAAACGCAGGGTCAGGGTGCGCTCGACCAGCTCGGCGTTCCAGCGCGGCAGGTCGTCGCGAAACTCGCGTTCCAGGGCCGAATAGATCGCCTGACGCGACTCGGCGGCGCTGACGCGCACCTCGGTCTCGACCTGATGCAGCCGCTCGACCTGGACCATGTGCAATACGGCCAGGAACAGGAAGATCATCATCAGGGTGGCCATGAGATCGGAGACCGTCAGCCAGTGGCTCTCGTCTTCCGCCGGAATGTCGGCGCCCGACGCGCTCGACCAGGGGTAGGGGAGGGTCTTCATGCCGAGGCCCTCGCCAGATCCAGATGGCTGCCGTTAGAACCAAAGCGCGCGGCGGGCGGCGGCGGGGTTGCGGCCCCGAGTCGGCCGATACGCTGCTGGGCCTCCAGACCCGAGAGCACGGCGCCCTCGATGGTCTCCAGCATGGTCCGCAGCCGCTGATCGATGGCCGGGAAGGCCTCCCTGGCCCGTTCGCGCAGTTCGGCCACGCCGCCGAGCACCGACTCCAGCTCCAGCGTCTCGCGCTTGAGTGCCTGCATGGTCGATTGCTGATCCTCGATCTGGGTGGTGATCCGGCCGGCCTGCTGGGTGAGCGTCTGGAGGCTGGTCTGCGAGCGTTCGACCCCGGCGACGGCCAGTTCGAGCTGTGCCCCCAGGGCGTCCATGTGTTCGCGATACTGCACCTGCCAGTCCAGCAGCTTGCCGATCGAGGCGTCGAGATGGCGGAAGTTCTCGCCGAACTGGGCGCCGAGCTTGTCGTTGAAGTCGCGGATGACGGATTCGAGCGCGGCCATGAGCTGGCGTGAACCCAGTTCGCTCAGTTGGCCGGCGAAGTCCCGGAAGGCGGCCAGTTGTGCATCGTGCTGCTGTTCCAGGGTCTGGATCAGACGCGCGTCCATCCGCACGAGCTGTTCGCCGAGCTGGCGGGTGGCGGTGAGCTGGGCGTCGGCGAGCTGGATCTGGAGCTTGAACAGGGCCGCCGGGTCGCCGGCATCGATCGCCGCCGCGTTCGCGCGTGCTCTGCTGCTCTGCGGTCCGTCACGCTTGAGCACCTGCACCAGCCGCAGCGCGGTCGCCAGCAGGATGCCGACGATACTGGTGATGAAGGCGAGCTTCAGCCCTTCGAGCAGCAGCGGGATGCTGTATTCGATCCGGCTGGAGTCGAAGTCAAGCAGCCCGATGGCGATGCCGAGAAAGGTGCCCAGGATGCCGAGGGTCGTGAGCAAGGTCGGTGTGCTTTGCTGGAAGGCCGCCGCGCGCCGGGTCAGGGTGGCGGTCAGGGCCAATGCGAAGAGCACGATCATGAGCAGCACGAACAGACCCGTGACCTGATTCGAATCCAGGCTCTCCAATGCCATGACCACGACCTGAGAAATCGACTCGAACATGATGGACCTCGCTTGAGCGGTGGTTGCGCGCCGGTGATTGGCCGGGGCGTCCTTGAGATCGCCTTAAGCAGGAGTCGGGCCAAGCGGGTGGGTGGCGGTCGATTCAGGTGTGGCGCGCTGTTGGCGAGGGGCGTGCCGGGCGTCAGGCGGTGGGAGGATGCAAGAGCGTCAATTGATTGACGGCGCGGGGACGCGCTGGCTACTCTTGAGCCGTTCATCGTGTGTCAAGTCCCCGGAGATTGTAGACACGCTTTTTGAAGCGTTCAGGGCGTTTCTCGCGCCGGTCCTTGAGTGCCTGAATCGGGGCGATGTGGCCGAGGGCTTTCTGCGGAAGGTGTTGGTTATAGACCTGCACATAGCGCTCGATGGTCTGGGCTAGCGACTCGGCGGAGTCGAAGCGGGTGGTGGTCAAGACCTCTGAAATCCGCCCGTTGAAGCGCTCGATCATGCCGTTGGTCTGGGGGGTGCGCGGCTGGATGAGGCGATGTTCGATCGTGTTGGCGGCACAGACCCGATCGAAGCGATGGCGCCCGGTCGGTTCACGCTCGCCGGTGGCACCGAAGCGGTCGGTGAACTCCTTACCGTTATCGGTCAAGACCTTGGTGATGTTGAACGGGGCCTTGGCGATGAGCCGCTCCAGGAAGCCGGCGGCGTTCCGGGCGGTTTTCTCGGGCAGGATCTCAACATAGACCCGGCGCGTGGCCCGATCGATCGCGGCAAAGAGGGACTGAGCACTGTCCTCATCCGGCATTCGCGGCAGGTACTTCACGTCGACATGGACAAAGCCCGGTTCGTAGTCCTTGAAACACTTGACCGGGCGGGCGTCCGGATCGATCGGTTGGGGCCTGAGCGCCTGGAGGTTGGAGACGCCATGACGGCGCAGACAGCGATCCAGGCCCGAGCGCGAGACAGTGGTGCTGATAAACTCGTGGGTGACGGCCAGCAGGTCATCAAGCGGCAACAGGAGCGTTTTACGCAACTCCACGACCACCGCCTCCTGCGCCGGCGTCAGGCGCGTGTGGAGCCGATGCGGACGGTGCGAGGCGTCCTCGGTGCCGGAGCGCCGACGCCACTTCAACACCGTCTGACGGCTCAGCCGATAGCGCTCGGCTAGCTCCCGAGTCGGGAGCGTCGAGTTCTGGATCTCACGACGGATGGCCGGGGTGGTGCGGGCGTTTTTGTGCAGACGGATGACCATGGCAACGAAACCTTCGCGTGTTCATTCTGGACGCGCTGGGCCGTGCTCAAACTCCGCGACAAGTCGCTGGAGCACCTCGCGGGCGAGAAACAACGGATAACTCCTGCGCGGAACATGATCACACGGGACGCAACAACTAACCAGTACCGCAGCGAAGCGCTGGCCTCGATCCATGAAACCATGGAAGCCCTGCACGAGCTGGGAGCGATCGACAAGCAGACCATGCGTGAGTTCGACGACTCCTGCCTGACGCCGCCGGCATCCTTTCCGCCCGAGGCGATGCGCGCCCTGCGCGAACGCGAACATCGCTCACAGCCGGTCTTCGCCCGCTATCTCAACGTCAGCAAAAACCTGATCTCCGACTGGGAGCGCGGCGTCAAGCGCCCCGGCGGGCCGGCACTTCGCCTCCCGACCGTCATCGAGAAGCACGGCATTCAAAGCATTGCTTGAATGTCGGAACGTCCGGCACCCTGATCGCCGCTGAGATTCTCCTCAGCCGAGCAGATTCCAGGGCAGAGCCATGACATCCTCCGTGATCCAGCGCGGCTGATCGACCGCACACAACAGGGCGCCGACGGCGACATCGAGATGGGTGTGTGCCTCACGGAACGCGGTGATTCCGGAGGCCATGCGGCGAGTCGGCGCGGCGGTCAGTTTGATCTCGAACGGGTGGAGCCGTCCGTCGCGCTCCAGGATCAGATCGACCTCGGCCCCGCCCGCCGAGCGCCAATGGTAGAAGACGGGACGTGCGGGCAACACGGCGGCCTGCTTGATGAGTTCGCCGGCCATGGCCGTCTCGAACAGGGCGCCGTACAGCGGATGACTGGTGAGGGCGCGGGGCGAGGACAGTCGCGCATGATGGCAGGCCAGACCGGTATCGGCGAAATAGCCCTTGGGCCGGGACGAGACCCGCTTGGTCGGATTGCCCGAAAAGGCCGCGAGCTCGAACCATTGATAGGTGCCTTCCAGGATCTTGAGCCAACGGCGCGCGGTCTGGGGCGTCATGCCGATCTCGCGTCCCAACTGACTGTAGTTGATCTCCTGAGCCGTGAGCGCGCTCATCAGCCGGACGAAGCGTCCGAATTCCTGCCAGTCGTCGACCTCCCCCAGCAGGCGAGCGTCGCGCTCGACATAGGTGCGATGGTAGCCGGACCAGAAATCGGGGATGACCTCGGTCTCGAGCGCGATGGCGCGCGGCAGGCAGCCGCGCCACAGCCATTCCGGCAACTGTCCCTCATAGCGGCCGGCCGTGCGCGCCTGGGCGAGAAAGTCGTCCTTGGCCTCCAGCCAGCCCGGCAGCCATCCGCCGGGGGCGTCGACGATCTCGGGGATGGAAAACCCGAAAAGGTCGAGAAAGGCACTGCGACCTGCCAGACTCTCGGACAGCCGTTGCGGGATCTGCCACTGTTGCGAGCCGGTCAGGAGGTATTGGCCGGCGCGTTCGGGGGCGCGGTCGACCCGGCGCTTGATGGCGGCGACGACCTCGGGCGCATACTGGATCTCGTCGAGGATGACCGGCGGCGGGTGGTTGAGCAGGAAGAGATCGGGTTCTCGCCGTGCATTCTCGATGTCCAGACTGGCGTCGAACACCACATAGTCGTACTCGGGAAAACAGTGACGCAGCAGCGTGGTCTTGCCGACCTGGCGTGCACCGCTGACCACGACGACGGGGAAGGAACGCGCCAGCAGGCGCAGACGGTCGGTTTGCAGTCGATGGTGATACATGCCTTGCAATCTAGTGATGTCATCATCGATTTGCAAGGCTTCTGCATGAAGCGGCGGCGTCGAACAGCACGGTCTATGGCCGAGTCGCTCAAGGACAATGCGCCATCCCTGGCTCCAATATCTCAGGCCATGCGCGCCTCCTCGCCCCTTGAGCCGCCACTCGGCCATGAGCCGCTTGAGGAACTGCTCGGGCGTGAGCGTCTCGCCGAGCAGGGCGCGCTGACGGCAGACGGTGGCGAAGTCCCCCGGCGTCAGTCCTTGCAGCGTCTCCAGATGGCGCGCATAGGCCGGCGGGACCGGCGCCTGTTCATCCCCCAGCGCCTCGCGGGCAAAGAGCGCGATCCGCTGCGGGCCGGTCAGTGCCCGGAAGTGCAGCTTGAAATCGAAGCGGCGCAGGGCCGCGCCGTCGAGTCCCGCCATCAGGTTGGTGGCGGCGACGAAGATCCCCGGAAAGCGCTCCATCTGCTGCAACAGCTCATTGACCTGGGGGCGCTCCCAAGAGCGCTGGGCCTGACGCCGGTCGGCCAGGAAGCTGTCGACCTCGTCGAGCAAGAGCACCGTATGCCGGGGATCGATTTCGCGAAACAGCCGCGCCAGATTGTGCTCGGTCTCGCCGACATAGGGCGAGAGCAGATCGGAGGCCTGACGGGCGACCGGTTCGCGGTCGAGCGCCTCGGCCAGCACCTCGGCGAAGGCCGTCTTGCCGGTACCGGGCGGACCATAGAAACACAGCCGTCCGTGCCCCTGACGCTCCAGCGCCCGCACCAGTGCGCTCGGATTGAGGCGTTAGCGGCGCTGGCGGCGCGATCCAGGCCGTCGATCCGGACTCGTCTGCCGAAAAACGGCTCGCGTCCTAATTGGCATCGTTCCACTCGCGCAAAAACGCCCGCTCCCGCACCAGCGCCTCCGCCAACACCGCGCGGGCCTTCTTGCGCTCGAAATACTGATGCGCCAGCACCACGACCTCGGCCCACATGACCTCGGCCTCGGGGTAGCGCATCAAACGCGCCGTCGCGGCCATGTCGAGCTTGACTCGGAAATAGGACGACGGATTGCGGATCGTCTCCTCACACAGGCTGCTCCAGATCGTCTCGGCCCGGATGACCACCGCCGTCTCGAAGCACGGATCTTCATCGCCCCGGCACCGGCTGTCCAACTCAGCGTCATCCTCCTCCAGGATCGCCCTGATGTCGTCGGTCATCGACACCTCTCGACCATAGAAATCCGTGATATCAAAGAAATACGACAACTCCCGCCCGTCACTCAGCACGATGTTCACCTGATCGTAAGACCGTCCGTTCTCGTCCCTGGACAACAGCCGCTGCGACGTCGGCGTCCAGTCTTCATGCATCCGGCCATGCCGCGCTCGGATCGCCTCGTACTCCATCCCGACCCCGATCCAGGACTCTTCCGCCCGGATCACGAGCGCGGTAGCGAGACTGAGACCGTCGCGGCGGCTGTCGTCGATGTCCTGTTGGATGAGATCGCGCGAATTCGATTCTGACATGGTCCGTCCTCAGTGGGTTTTGAGACTGCTGCGCTGGCTGCTGGGGGCTGGGGACAAGCTGGAGGTCATCGCCCCGCCGGATCTGCGCCGCGTCGTCGCGGCCCAGACGCGCAAGGCGGCGGTGCTCTATTGATGGCTATACGGGAGTTCGGTCGCTCCGCCTATCGGGCCGGCGGGGCGGGCACAGTGCCGTGCGGCACGGCGGTTCCGCCATACCGCGTCTTCACGCGATCACGACCCGATCGCGTCCGCCGTCCTTGGCGCGATAGAGTCCGGTGTCGGCCCGTTCGATCAGGGACTCGGCCGTCTCGCCCGGCCGCAAGCGCGTCAGACCGATGGAGACCGTGATCGTGCCGATGGTGTCCTGGGTGCTCTTGCGCTTGATCTGGAGCGCGGCGACCTGACGCCGGATCTGCTCGGCGAGCGTCTGGGCGACCTCCAGTTCGTCATGGACGATGACCGCGAACTCCTCACCGCCATAGCGGGCGACGAACACCCGATCGCTCCGCACCTTGGCCAGGACGCTGCCGACGATCTCCAGCACCCGATCGCCCATCGGATGACCATAGGTGTCGTTGAGCCGCTTGAAGTGGTCGAGATCCATCAGCATCAGACAGGTCGGCTCGTCGTCGCCGCCCGAGAGCGACTGGGCCAGCGCCTCGTCGAAGCCGCGCCGGTTGGGGATCTTGGTCAGCGCATCCAGACGCGCGCGCCGTTCGCTCTCCTCCAGCTCGCGCTTGAGGCGTTCGACCTGGGCACCGGCCGATTGCAGCTCGCTCTGGAAGGCTTGGGTGAGGCTCTCCAGATCGCGCGTCTCGGTGAGCAACTGGCCGACCATGGTGCGGATGCGCTCCGGATCGATGGCGCTCTCCTCGAACACCGTCATGGCCTCGCGCAGGCTGGCGCCATAGTTCTGGGTGCCGCGCAGATTGCGCGAGACCGCCTGGGTCAGCTTGGTGACGATATCGGCGATGAGATCCCGTGCCTGCGGGCTGGTCGGGAGGTAATGCTTGACGAAATACTCGAAGAACAGCGACTCGCTCTTCTCGGGGTCATAGGGGCCGTTCTCCGGAAACTCGGCCAGCAGCGAGCGGCTCAGATCCGGCGAGGCGTTCTGGACGTGCGCGTACCAGAGCGCGTAGTTGTAGGGTGTCGGCGGGATGCGGCGGCGCACCATCTGCGGTACCGCCATGCGCAGATAATCCGAGGCCGTGTTCAGGTCGTCCCTGAAGTCCATCCGGTTGACGTTCATCGCTGATTTGACCCGCCGAAAAGGGGTTGCTGAAACGAAACGCCATCGCCGCCCGCGACGGGGACGATGGCTTCCAGATCGGCGTCAATGATAAGCGAGCCGGCGCCCGAGCGTCGTGAAATGTCGAGACGCGCGCCGGTCGAGGCTCAGTCGGATTCTTTGGGTGTCTCGTCGCTCGACTGGGTACGGCTGGAGTCGCTGCGCGAGTTCGAGTACTGATAGTAAAGCAGCCAGCCGACCAGCCCCAGGAACACCATCAGTTCCATCGCCGCCAGGGAAGAGCCATTGGCCATGATCGTCACCCCATTCTGTAAGGTTGCATGATGGATCGCGCGCCCGCCGGCGCCGGGGTCGAAGAATTGGGCCGGGCCGGGCGATTGCAACCACGTCCGATCGAGGCCCTGCAACGAAAGAGCCCCGCCGAAGCGGGGCTCGTCTCAGGTCAAGCGCGGCTGAGGCCGATCAATGACCCGTGGCGGCTCCTGCGCCACGCGGGATGCGCACGTCCTCGACCAGATGCTGGATGTGCTCCGGCGGCGGGGCCGTGAGCGCCGAGACCAGCAGGGCGACCGCGAAGTTTGCCACCGCGCCGATCGCGCCGAAGGCCTCGGGCGTGATGCCGAAGAACCAGTTGGCCTCCAGACCCAGGGGGGCCAGGAACTCGGTGCCCTTGATGAAGAAGATCCCCTTGTGCTGGAACACATAGAGCAGGGTCACGGTGATACCGGCGACCATGCCCGCGATTGCCCCCTGCTTGTTCATTCGCTTGGCAAAGATGCCGAGCATGAGTGCGGGGAAGATCGAGGAGGCCGCCAGACCAAAGGCGATGGCCACGGTTCCCGCCGCGAATCCGGGTGGATTCAGGCCGAGATAGCCCGCGAGCAGGATGGCGCCGATCATGGACAGACGCCCGGCCATCAGCTCGTTCTTCTCGGTGATCTGCGGCTTGAACACGCCCTTGAGCAGGTCATGCGAGATCGCCGAGGAGATGGCCAGCAACAGACCGGCGGCTGTCGAGAGCGCCGCCGCCAGACCGCCGGCGACCACCAGCGCGATCACCCAGTTGGGCAATCCGGCGATCTCGGGATTGGCCAACACCATGATATCGTTGTTGACCGTGACCATCTCGTTGCCTTTCCAGCCGAAGGACTCGGCCTTGGCGGCGAACTCGGCGTTCTTGTCGTCGTAGTACTGGATACGACCGTCGCCGTTCTTGTCCTCGAATTTCAGGAGGCCGGTGGTCTCCCAACGCTTGAACCACTCGGGACGCTCGTCATAGACCAGATTGCCGGTTTCCTCGCCGACCGGACCGATCTGGATGGTGTCCATCAGGTTCAGACGTGCCATGGCGCCGACGGCCGGAGCCGTGGTGTAGAGGATGGCGATGAAGACCAACGCCCAACCGGCCGAATAGCGCGCATCGGCAACCTTGGGCACGGTGAAGAAGCGGATGATGACGTGCGGCAGACCGGCCGTACCGATCATCAGCGACAGGGTGTAGACGAACATGTTGAGCGTGCTGCCCATCACCTGGGTGGTATATTCCTTGAATCCGAGATCCTTGACCACCTGATCGAGCTTTTCCAGCAGGGACAGGCCGCTGGCGACGCCCTCGGGGGCGTATTCGCTGCCCAGACCCAGTTGCGGGATAGGGTTGCCGGTCAGATTCAGCGAGATGAAGATCGCCGGGATGGTGTAGGCGAAGATCAGCACCACGTACTGCGCGATCTGGGTGTAGGTGATGCCCTTCATGCCGCCGAGGATGGCGTAGATGGCCACGATGCCCATGCCGGCCAGGATGCCCATCTCGTAGGAGACGCCGAGGAAGCGCCCGAAGGCCACACCGATACCCGTCATCTGGCCGATGACGTAGGTCACCGAGGCCAGGATCAGACAGACGACGGCCACCACGCGCGCCGAGTTGGCATAGTAGCGGTCGCCGATGAACTCGGGCACCGTGAACTTGCCGAATTTGCGCAGATAGGGCGCCAGCAGCAGGGCCAGCAGCACATAGCCGCCGGTCCAGCCCATCAGGAACACCGAGCCGCCGTAGCCGCCGAACGCGAGCATACCGGCCATGGAGATGAAGGAGGCCGCCGACATCCAGTCGGCTGCCGTCGCCATGCCATTGGCGACCGGGTGCACGCCGCCGCCGGCGACGTAGAATTCACTGGTGGAGCCGGCGCGCGACCAGATCGCGATGCCGATGTAGAGCGCGAAGGTCGCGCCGACGATGGAATAGGTCCAGATCTCAAGTGCGGTCATTGGGTCGTTTCCTCACTCTTCGCCGACGTCGAATTCACGATCGAGCCGGTTCATCAAGGCCGCGTAGATGAAGATCAGCGCCACGAAGATATAGATCGAACCCTGTTGGGCGAACCAGAAGCCGAGCGGGTAGCCGCCGAGATGGATGGCGTTGAGCGGTTCGACGAGCAGGATGGCGAAGCCGTAGGAAACGACGAACCAGACGATCAATAGGATTACCAGATAGCGAAGATTCGCTTTCCAGTAGTCCGCGCGCTTGTCAGGTGTCATGTCATGTCACTCCGTTCAAGGGTTGCGGTATGGGCCGTAAGATGGCGGGGTGACGATGGGGCACGCCGCCGAGAGCCGCCGGGACGCGGATCGGTGCGCTCAAAACATGGCAGAAGCCCCCTCGTTGGTTATGATGCATCCGCCTAGTTCTGCCGTATCGAGCGGATTGTCGGCATTGTCTGGTTGCGCTTGGCGTGCTGTCAACGTTTCAATCCATCGATATTCGCCCTGGGATCCGTGCGTCCGGACCCCGAGTTATCCTTAAGAGAGCACAATGCACTACATCAGTACCCGTGGCGGAATCGAGCCGATCGGTTTCGCGCAAGCCGTGATGATGGGGCTGGCGACCGACGGCGGTCTGCTGGTTCCGGCCGAGATCCCCGTCCTCGAACCGGCGCGACTGCGCATTTGGGCGGGGTTGAGCTTCCAGGAACTGGCGCTCGAAGTGTCGACACTTTTCATCGGTGACGAGATCCCTCGCGCCGATCTGAAGGCGCTGATCGATCGCTCTTACGCGACCTTCAGTCATCCCGAGGTCACGCCCGTGGTGACGGCGGGCGAGACGCGCATCCTGGAACTCTTCCATGGACCGACGGCGGCCTTCAAGGACGTGGCCCTGCAATGGCTCGGTAATCTGTTCGACTATCTGCTCGAACGCGAGGGCGGACGGCTCAACATCGTCGGCGCGACCTCGGGGGATACCGGCTCGGCGGCCATCTATGGCGTGCGCGGCAAGGAGCGCATCCGGATCTTCATCCTGCATCCCAAGGGCCGGGTCTCGCCGATCCAGGAACGGCAGATGACCACGGTGCCGGACGGTAATGTCCACAATGTCGCGGTGCGCGGTACCTTCGATGATGCGCAAAACATCGTCAAGACATTGTTCAACGATCTGCCGTTCAAGTCGGCCTATCGGCTCGGTGCGGTCAACTCGATCAACTGGGCGCGGATCCTGGCGCAGACCGTCTACTATTTCTATGCCTGGGGGCGGATCACGGGCGGCGATACCGAACGTCGGGTCAGCTTCTCGGTGCCGACCGGCAACTTCGGTGACGTCTTCGCCGGCTATCTGGCCCGTCGCATGGGGCTACCGATCGACCGCCTCATCATCGCGACCAATCGCAACGACATCCTGACCCGGTTCGTCCACAGCGGCGTCTATGCCGTGGAGGATCACGTCCATCAGACGCTCAGCCCGGCGATGGACATCCAGATCGCTTCCAACTTCGAGCGCTATCTCTACTATCTGCACGACGGCGATCAGGCGCGGGTGCGCGCGCTGCTCGACGATCTCAAGCGCACCGGACGTCTCGAAGTCTCCGCCGAGCAGCATCGGCAGGCCCAGGCCGATTTCGACGCGGTCGCCGTGAGCGATGCCGAGACGCTCGACCAGATCCGCGCGACCTATGAGGCGACCGGGTACATTCTCTGTCCGCATACCGCTGTCGGGGTGCGCGCCGCGCGTGATCTGCCCGAGGCCGTATGTCTGGCCACCGCACATCCGGCCAAGTTCGGCGAGGCGGTCGTCCGGGCCATCGGGTGTGAGGCACCGCCGCCGCCCTCGCTCCAGGGTCTGCTGGGGAAGGAGGCGCGCTGTGCCGAGCTGGACGCGACCGCCGAGGCCGTGAAGGCACACATCGAGGCGACACTCAAGGCGGTGTCCGCAGCATGACTGACTCGGTTCTGAAGGCGTCGGCCGTGAACGAGCCGACGCGACGGCTATCCGGGCGGCGTGTCCTGATCATGGACACCACGCTGCGCGACGGCGAGCAGACTCAGGGCGTGTCGTTCGCGCCCGCCGAGAAGCTCAACATCGCCAAGGTCTTGCTCGAACAGGTGCGGGTCGATCGGATCGAGGTCGCTTCGGCGCGCGTGTCCTCGGGCGAGGCCAGTGCCGTGACCCGGATCATCGACTGGGCCAGAGAGCGCGGACTGGTCGAGCGGGTCGAGGTGCTGGGGTTCGTCGACGGCGGGGCGAGCGTGGACTGGATCCTGGGGGCCGGCGGCCGGGTGCTGAACCTGCTGGCCAAGGGCAGCGAGAAGCACTGTCGCGGTCAGCTCGGCAAGACGCTCGATGAGCATGTCGCCGATGTGCGCGCGACCATCGAGCGGGCGCAGTCGCAGGGGTTGCGCGTCAACCTCTATCTGGAGGACTGGTCGAACGGCTATCGCGACAATCCGGACTATGTCTATGGTCTGGTCGAGCGGTTGGCCGATGTCGGGATCGGGCACTTCATGCTCCCCGACACGCTCGGGGTCATGACGCCGGATCAGGTCTTCGCCGCCGTTTCGGACATGGTCGGGCGTTTTCCGGCGCTCCGGTTCGATTTCCATCCGCACAACGACTATGGGCTGGCGACCGCCAATATTCTGGCGGCGGTCCGGGCGGGCGCGGCGGCGGTGCACTGCACGGTCAACTGTCTCGGCGAGCGGGCGGGGAATGCGTCGCTGGCCGAGGTCGCGGTCAATCTGCGCGATCAGCTCGACTGCGAACTCGGGATCGACGAGACGCATCTGGCGCGTGTCAGCGAGCTGGTCGAGTCTTTTTCGGGCAAGCGGATCAGCGACAATGCGCCGATCGTCGGGGCGGATGTCTTCACCCAGACCGCCGGTATCCATGCCGACGGCGACAAGAAGGGCAGTCTCTATCACAGCCGGCTCTCGCCCGAGCGTTTTGCACGGCGGCGCAAATATGCGCTCGGCAAGCTCGCCGGCAAGGCGTCGCTGGCCAAGAACCTGGAGCGGCTCGACATCGAGCTGTCGGAGGAGAATCAGCGCAAGGTCTTGCAGCGCATCGTCGAGCTGGGGGATTCCAAGAAGACCATCACCACCGAGGATCTGCCCTTCATCATCGCCGAGGTGCTGGAGAGCAAGGACTATGATCACGCCGAACTCCTGGCCTGCACGGTCGCATCGAGTCTGGATCTGGAATCCATGGCCGGGATCAAGATCCGGCTCGGCGATCAGGTCTTCACCGGCACGGGCGCGGGCAATGGCGGTTTCGATGCCTTCACCAATGCGCTCGGGCGGATTCTCAAGCGTCAGGGGATCACGCTGCCGCCGCTGATCGACTACGAGATCCGCATTCCCAAGGGGGGGCGGACCGATGCGCTCACCGAATGCAGCATCACCTGGCAGACCGAGCGCGGCGAGCTACGGACCCGTGGGGTCCATGCCAATCAGGTGTTCGCCGCCATCGGCGCGACCATGCGGATGCTGAATATCCAGATGCATCGGGCGTCGGCCGAGTCCAGGCGTGAGGGTGGGGTCTGAAGCGCGTTTTCGATCGACTGGGGGGCATCGACGAACGTGGCCACCAGACAGACCATCGGAGCATTCGGATCGCCAAGGACGTTTGCTGGACTCCAGTCAGGTTTCGAGCCGGAAGGTCACGGGGCCGTCGTTGATCAGGCCGACCTGCATGTCGGCCCCGAAGCGACCTGTGGCGACCCTGGGATGGGCGGCACGCGCGCGCTCGACCAGATGATCGAACAGCCGCCGGCCCTCGTCGGGCGGTGCGGCCGAGGTGAAGCTTGCGCGCGTGCCCTTCCTGGTATCGGCGGCGAGCGTGAACTGCGGCACCAGCAGCAGACCGCCGTCGATGTCGCGCAGACTCAGGTTCATGCGATCCTGCGCATCGGGAAAGACCCGATAGCCGAGCAGCCGCTCCAGCAACCGCTCGGCGCGCGCTTCATCGTCGCCGCGCTGAACACCGACCAGCACCAGCAACCCGCGCTCGATGGCGCCGACCGTCTCGCCCGCGACCACCACCCGAGCCTCACTGACCCGTTGCAGCAGGCCGATCATGACAATTCACGCGCGAAGCGATCGGTCGCCGCGACCAGGGCACGGCGAATCCCCGGCTCGAAGGCCGAGTGCCCGGCATCCGGGACGACCTGCAATTCAGCCGTCGGCCAGACGCGATGCAGATCCCAGGCCGAGCGCATGGGGCAGATGAGGTCATAGCGTCCCTGGACGATCACGCCTGGGATGTCGGCCAGCCGATGGGCATCGCGCAGCAACTGGTCCGGCGCCAGAAAGGCCCCGTTGACGAAATAGTGGCTCTCGATGCGTGCCAGACTCAGGGCCACGTGAGGATCGGCGAAATGGGCCTGAACGTTGGGATTGGTGAGCAGGGTCGCGGTACGCCCCTCCCAGATCGACCAGGCGCGCGCCGCCTCCAGCCGAACGGCGGCATCCTCGCCGGTGAGCCGCGCATGATAGGCCCCGAGCAGGTCGCCGCGCTCGTCCTCCGGAATGGGCGCCAGGAAATCCTCCCAGAGATCGGGAAAGACCCAGCTCGCCCCGTCCTGATAGAACCAGCGGATCTCCTCAGAGCGACAGAGAAAGATCCCGCGCACCACCAGCGCCGAAACCCGTTCGGGATAGGTCTCGGCATAGGCCAGCGCCAGCGTCGACCCCCAGGAGCCGCCGAACACCAGCCAGCGCTCGATCCCGAGCTGTTGGCGGATCAGTTCCATGTCCGAGACCAGATCCCAGGTGGTGTTGGCCATGAGCGAGGCGTGCGGCGTCGAGCGCCCGCAACCGCGCTGGTCGAAGAGCACCGCCCGATAGCGCTCGGGATCGAAGAAGCCGCGATGCGCCGGCTCGCACCCCGCGCCCGGTCCGCCGTGCAGAAAGATCGCCGGCAATCCGTCGGGGCGACCGCATTCCTCCACATAGAGCCGATGGCCGTTGTCGACGACCAGGTCATGGACCGCGAAGGGTTCGGTGACTGGATAGAGATCCGTGGTCTTGGTGCCCATACGCCCCGCTCCCGATCAGACCGCTTTGTAGATCGCCGCGCCGTCCTCGCGGAACTCGCGCGCCTTCTCGCGCATCCCTTCCGCTACCGCGGCGTCCATGTCGGCGATGCGCTGATTGGCGGCATAGTCGCGCACGTCCTGAGTGATCTTCATCGAGCAGAAGTGCGGCCCGCACATCGAGCAGAAGTGCGCGACCTTGTGCGACTGATGCGGCAGGGTCGCATCGTGATACTCACGCGCGCGCTCGGGATCGAGCGAGAGATTGAACTGATCCTCCCAGCGGAACTCGAAGCGCGCCTTCGACAGCGCATTGTCCCGGATCTGCGCGCCCGGCAGCCCCTTGGCCAAGTCCGCCGCATGGGCCGCGATCTTGTAGGTGATGATGCCCTCGCGCACGTCTTCCTTGTTGGGCAGGCCCAGATGCTCCTTGGGCGTGACATAGCAGAGCATGGCTGTGCCGTACCAGCCGATGTTGGCCGCGCCCATGCCCGAGGTGATGTGGTCATAGGCCGGCGCGATGTCGGTGACGATCGGGCCGAGGGTGTAGAAGGGCGCCTCGAAGCAGTCGGCCAGCTCCTTGGTCATGTTCTCCCGGACCATCTGCAAGGGCACATGCCCCGGACCCTCGATCATGACCTGGACGTCGTGTTTCCAGGCGACCTGGGTCAGCTCGCCCAGGGTCTCAAGCTCGGCGAACTGCGCCGCGTCGTTGGCATCGGCCAGCGAACCGGGGCGCAGACCGTCGCCGAGACTGAAGGCCACGTCATAGGCCTTCATGATCTCGCAGATCTCCTCGAAATGGGTGTAGAGGAAGTTCTCCTGATGATGCGCCAGACACCACTTGGCCAGGATCGAGCCGCCGCGCGAGACGATGCCGGTGAGCCGCTCGGCCGTCAGCGGCACATAGCGCAGCAGGACGCCGGCATGGATGGTGAAATAGTCCACCCCCTGCTCGGCCTGCTCGATCAGGGTGTCGCGCACGATCTCCCAGCTCAGTTCCTCGGGCTTGCCGTCGACCTTCTCCAGCGCCTGATAGATGGGTACGGTGCCGATCGGCATCGGGGCGTTGCGCAGGATCCATTCGCGCGTCTCATGGATGTGCTTGCCGGTCGAGAGATCCATGAGCGTATCGCCGCCCCAGCGCGCCGACCACACCATCTTCTCGACCTCCTCCGCGATCGACGAGGTCAGGGCCGAGTTACCGATGTTGGTGTTGATCTTCACCCGGAAGTTGCGCCCGATGATCATCGGCTCCAGCTCGGGGTGATTGATGTTGGCCGGGATGATGGCGCGCCCGCAGGCGATCTCGTCGCGCACGAACTCGGGCGTGATGGTCTCGGGGATGGCGGCGCCGAAGGACCGGCCCGGATGCTGGCGCAGGAGCTTGGCGTAACGCGGATCGGCGCGCAGCGCGTCCAGACGCATGTTCTCGCGGATGGCGACGTATTCCATCTCGGGCGTGATGATACCCTGACGCGCATAATGCATCTGGGTGACGTTGCGCCCGGACTTGGCGCGGCGCGGGGTGCGCAGATGCTCGAAGCGCAGATGGGCCAGAGCCGGATCGTTCTGGCGCGCACGCCCGAAAGCCGACGTCGGGCCGTCGAGCTGCTCGGTATCCTCGCGCTCGAGGATCCAGCCCGAGCGGATGTCCGGCAGACCGGCGAGCAGATCGATGCGCGCTTCCGGATCTGTATAGGGACCGGAGGTGTCATAGATCAGGACCGGCGGATTCTCTTCCGGCCCCTGATTGGTCTGAGTCGGCGTCAGGGTCACTTCGCGCATCGGCACCCGGATGTCGGGACGCGAGCCGGTGACATGGGTCTTGCGCGAGTTCGGAAACGGCCGTGTCACCTCCTCGGAGAGCTGGGCGGTCTTGCGGACGAAGTCGTGCGGGATGGCGCTCATCGGAATTCCTCGGTGGTGGCCGGCTCGGGCGACGCGCGCAGGCGTCTGGGATTGGATCGGGATCGCCGGCGGTGTCCGTGAACGGACCCGGACCTGGAGGCTCCGGTCTGGAAGGCGACAGTGAAGGCGGGTGGAGCGCGGCCGGGCGCCGGGGCGCCTGAGGCCAGGATCGACGGGGTCGAAGCTCGCGCCGGCTTTCCTGCGCCGGCATGATCCGGGTCAGGTTCGAAGGGTCTGCTCTCAGCCCGTGATCGACGATGGCGTCACGGACACCCCCAGCGGCATTTCAGACAGGGAAGCTAACGAAAGGAGATCGCGATTTCAATAGACACCCGAATCTCTCTACAATTTCCGGCCCGGATCGAATCAATCGCAGCAGGTGACAGAGCGCCGATGACCAGTACCGGACCCAGTGGCTACGTCTATGTGTTGAGCACGCAAACCACGCTGACCGAATTCTTGCGCCCCCTGCTCGAAGCGCACGGCGTCCGGGTCGAGGTGTTCGAGGATGTCGAGCGTCTCATGCAGACCACGGCCGAGTGCGCCCCCGAGGTCGTCGTGCTTGATCTCGCCCTGATTCCCGGCGAGGAACGGCTCAAGGCCCTGTGTGAGCGGATCGGTGAATCCACGCGCCGGCGCCCGAGTCTGATCGGTCTGGCGGCCGATCAGGAGCGCGGCGAGGAGACGCTCGCGCGCCGTCTCGCGGCTCGACGGGCCGGTCTCGTCAGCTATGTCCCCAGGTCGGTGTCGGTGCGGCGGCTCGCCAGTCGGATCCTGGCGCTGTGCGGCTTCCTGGAGTCCTCGCGCTATCGCATCCTCCTGGTGGTGGAGAATCCCGACGCGGGTCGACGCCTGGCCGTCATGCTCGCCGCCGTCGGCATGAAGACGCTGATCCTCAGCGACCCGATGAAGCTCCTGGCGCACATGGCGGCCTTCAGGCCGAACCTGCTGCTGCTGGAGATGTACTTCTCGCAGGTGTCGGGCATCGAGCTGGCGGCCATCATTCGCGACGACGAGCAGTTCCATGGTCTGCCGATCCTCTTTCTGACCGACGAGACAGATCCGATCCGGCAGTTGTGGGCGCTCAGGGCCGGCGGCGACGGCTTCGTCCCGCTATCGGCCGGTTGTGAAACCCTGACTGCCGCGATCGAACCGCAACTGCGTCTGTCACGCTGGCTCCAGGACAGGTTACGGCTGGCCAATCGTCGCGAGAGTGCGCGCGGCTTCCTCCCGCGCGAGGTCTTCATGTCCTACCTGGAGCGCCTGTTGCACACCTGGACTCCAGGCACCGAACGACAGGGATTGCTGTTGCTCGATCTCGATGCGGGCCGGACGCTTCTGGAACGGCTGGGCCACGGCGGACTCGAACGCCGGCTACGCGAACTGGAGCAGGTGTTGGGGCGACATCTGAACGTGAACGAGGTGGCCACGCGCCTGGACGATTTCCGCTATGTCATCCTGGCCAGACGCGATGGTCCCGAGAAGCTCCAGGCGCTGGCCGATCAGTTGCACGAGCATGTTCAGGCAATGGCGCGGCGCGAGTCGGCCAACAACACCCAGTCGATGACGCTGAGCATCGGTGTGTCCTGTTTCAATCCGCCGCCGGCGGATCTGTCCGCCTTGCTGGCGCGCGTCGAGCTGGCGGTTCGGAGCGCCGCTCAGGCGGGCGGCGATCGGGTACACTTCTGGTCGCCCGTCACTACGGAGCGCGCGACCGTCATGACCGAGGCCGTGATCAAGCGTCTGGTCAGGACCGCTCTGGATCAGGATGGACTGTGTTTGCTCTTTCAGCCGATCCTCCCCGTCGACCCGCATGACGAGGGACTCTACGAGGCGCAGATCCGGTTGCGCACCCTGAGTGGAGAGGAACTCTCGCCGGCGGACTTCCTGACCGTTGCCGCACGCGCCGAACTCACGCCGAAGATCGACCGTTGGGTGTTGCAACGTACCTGGCAGACCCTGGCGGAGCAGGCCGGTTCCGGGGTTCCGCCCCGGATGTTGGTGCATCAAAGCCTCACCACATTGGCGGTCTCGGAGGGGTGGAATTGGCTGAGACAGCAACTGAACCGGATCGCCCCGCTCCATACCCGAACCCTGCTGGAGTTCCAGATCGCCGAGATTCAGCGGCGGCGCACCGAGACCGAGTCCATCTTTGGGCGTCTGGCCGAACAGGGCATCAAGGTCTGTGCCGCCGGCGTCACGGGCCGCGAGGATGAGGCGCGGTTACTGGCGAAGCTGGGTATCAGACTGGCTAAATTGAGCATAGAGGCGGTACGGGCAACGGATCCGGCCTATCTGCCGAACGTGGTTCAGACGTTTCGTTCACAGGAGATCTCCTTGATCGTGCCCGGCATCGACGGTCCGGACGATCTGCGGCGTGTCTGGATGTGCCGACCGGAGTTCATCCAGGGGCATTATCTCCAGTTGCCGAGTCCGGACCTGGACTTCGATTTCCAAACATTGATGCAATGAAACCCGATCCTCTGCACGCGAACGATTCCCCGATGTCTGGAGACCTCGACACCCATGGACAGGACGCCCGTCTCCATACGGGACGCCTGATCCTGACGCCCGCCGATCCCCATCGCGTCCCGGACGTCGATCTGCTGATCGAAGGATTGCGTCAGTCCGGATTCCTGGGTGAGCCATTGTCGGTACAGGCGGCCGCGACGGGGGAGGGCGAGCGTGCCTTCGCCATTGGTCCGGGCTTTCTGAGTCTGCTGACCTTTGCCGGATGCGCCGTCCGGATTCGCGATAGTCGGAGCGATGGGCGTTTCTCGCACATTCGCATAGCACAGGTCAGCCCGTACCCGAGATTGATGGTCGGCCGCAATACGCGCTCGCCGCGCTGTGTCGGATGTCGCGCGCCCCTGTCGGGCTGGCGCGAACTGGTGGATCACTGGGCCACGCATCCACATGCCGGCGTGCGGTGTCCGGCCTGCGGCGAGACGCGCCCGCCCTGGCTCTGGGACTGGAAGCAGCAAGGCGGATTCGGGCGCGTGTTCGTGCAGATCGAGGAAGTCTTTCCCGGTGAGGCCGTGCCGACGCCGGCATTCTTCGAGCAGTTGATCCGGGTCAGCGGGATCGGCTGGCGGCATTTCTACATCCGGGATTGAATCCAGCCTGATCAAGTCCCGCCTTCGCCAAGATCCGCGCGATGATCGACGACGAAGCCCGGTAAGTACCGGGCTTCATGGCCGGCCGCCGGAATCACCCCGGCGGCTGATAGCCGATTAGCTGTTCAACGCTCGTTCAGCCACTTGCCGATGGCCGGCGTGACTTCCTTCTGCGCCTTGCCGCTGACATAGATGCCGATGTGACCGCCGGGGAAGGCCAGCTCTGTGTAGTCCGGGCTGCTGGTCAGTCCCTTGAGCGCCTTGGAGGCATCCGGCGGCACCAGATGGTCCTGGAGCGCGAAGATGTTGAGCACCGGACAGGTGATGTCCTTCAGGTTCACCTCGCGCCCACCGAGCACCACGCCGCCGTTGAGGAAGCCATTGTTCTGGTAGAAGTCCTTGATGAACTGGCGGAAGGTCTCGCCGGCCTGATCCGGGCTGTCGAAGATCCACTTCTCCATACGCAGGAAGTTCTTGACCTTGTCCGGATCGTCGAGCAGGTCGACCATGTTGACGTACTTCTGACCGGTCAGGCTGAAGGGCTTGAGCGACAGGAAGGTCCAGTTCAGCAGTTCACCCGGAATATTGCCCATGGTGTCGACCGCCAGGTCGATGTCGATGTTCTGTACCCAGGCCGAGAGCAGGTTGTCCGGGGTCTTGAAGTCGACCGGCGTGACCATGGTCACGAGGTTGCGCACCTTGTCCGGATGCAGCGCGCTGTACATCAGACTGAAGGCGCCGCCCTGACAGATGCCGAGCAGATTGATCTTGTCGACGCCATGGGTCTCGCGCAGATAGTCCACGCAGCGGTCGATGTAGCCGTTGATATAGTCGTCGAGCGTGAGCGCGCGGTCGGCCTGATCCGGATAGCCCCAGTCGATCAGGTAGACATCCTGGCCGGTGGCCAGCAGTCCCTTGATGGTGGAGCGGTCTTCCTGGATGTCGGTCATGTAGGGGCGGTTGACCAGGGCATAGACGATCAGGAGCGGCACGGGCTGGGCCTCGGGTGCGCCCTCGGGCCGGTCATAGCGATAGAGGACCAGCTTGTCCTCGCTGTAGACGGGCTGCTTGGGGCTGACGCCGGTGTCGATGGACTTGGCGTTGAGCAGATTCTCCATACCCTGACCCAGCTTGCGGCTGTAGTCGAGCATCTCCTGGGTGAGTTTGTCCGGCCGGATGTCGATGGGGAACATGATCTCTGTCCTCTGATTCTGTCTGTTGAGCCTGCTGTTCGATCAAGCGCTTGAAGATCAATCGGCCGGATTGGTCTTGGTGGTGCGCCGACGTACCGGGGCCTTGGCGGCGGCCGGAGCGGGCGACCTGAGTGCGGTGGCGGGCTTGATCGCCGGCTCCTCGCCGGCCAGGGCCGCGACGCGACGTTCCAGATCGTGCAGGCTGTGACGCAGGGCCTTGTTCTCGCGACGGGTCTCCTGGAGGCGGTCCTGGAGGGTGCGCAGTTCGCTACGGGTCGGCATGTTCAGCGCGCCCAGGTTCTCGTCGACCAGGATCGACATGCGCTTCTTGAGCGCCATCTGGGCGTTGACCAGTCGGCCGTGGATGCGGGCGTATTCCGGCGTGGCGACCTCTTCGGCATAGGCCGCTTCGCAGCAGGCGACCCAGTTGTCATAGAGCGCGCGCGCCGAGTCGATGGTCTTGCCGCTGTCGATGACGCCCTGGATGTAGGAGCCCATGCGCTCGACCGACTTCATGCCGAGCTGGGTGTAGACGTTGGTGTATTCCTGGAGCGCGGCCTGATATTCCATGGCACTGCGCATCAGTTCCTGGTACTGGCTCTGCTCCTCGCGCGTGTAGCCGAGACCGGGCGCGGAGAGCGCGCGGTCGAGACTGTCCTTGAACTGATCATGGGGCATGTTGCGCAGCACGTCGCCCGGCATCGGCGACAGCGAGGACATCATGCGCTGCCAGTTGTCGAGCGGCAGTTCCCAGAACGACATCAGGCGCTGCATGCCGTTGCCGCTGTCGTCGAGCGAGCCGGTGAAGCGCTTCTGCATGTCTTCGAGTGTCTTGGTCCAGAGCTCGAAGCCGTTGGCGGCTTTGCCCTCGTCGGCGCGCTTGGAGAAGGTGTCGGCGAGACGGAAGAAGTTCTTGCCCTGCTCCATCATCTTTTCCATGAAGGAGCGCGACAGATCCGGCACGGCGGGCGCCATCGCTTTCCACCATTGATCCATCGCCGCTTCCCAGGGCGTAGTCGTCTTGGTCTCGGTATCCGGACCCATGGCCTTGCGGCTCATGTCGGTCCAGCTATCCCAGTACTTGCGTTGCAGTTCGAGCCAGTCGTCGTTGAATAAGTTGGTGCTGGTCATGGCCGTGCCCTCCTCGTGGCGCGTGGTGTTGGGCGAACGGTATCATGTGGATTTGTGCACTGCAACAAAGATGCGTAGAATCTACTCGCCGCGACCCCATATCGGGGACGCTCGTCCATTTCCAAACAGAATCCAGAGGACATCCACGCCATGAGCGAGAACATCGTCATCGTCGACGCCGGTCGCAGTGCCATCGGAAGCTTCGGCGGCAGTCTGTCGTCACTCTCGGCCACCGAGATCGGCACCGCCGTGCTCAAGGGCCTGCTGGCGCGTACCGGGATCGCGCCGGACCGGATCGACGAGGTGATTCTCGGCCAGGTGCTGACCGCCGGTGTGGGCCAGAACCCCGCCCGTCAGACCACGCTGAAGGCGGGTCTGCCGCATTCGGTGCCGGCCATGACCATCAATAAGGTCTGCGGCAGCGGACTGAAGGCGGTGCATCTGGCGATGCAGGCCATCGCCTGCGGAGATGCCGACATCGTCATCGCCGGCGGTCAGGAGAGCATGAGCCAATCCTCGCACGTCCTGCCGCGTTCGCGCGACGGTCAGCGCATGGGCGACTGGTCGATGAAGGACACCATGATCGTCGACGGTCTCTGGGACGCCTTCAACAACTACCACATGGGCACGACCGCTGAGAACATCGCCCAGAAGTACGGCTTCAGCCGCGAGCAGCAGGACGCCTTCGCCGCCGCCTCGCAGCAGAAGACCGAGGCCGCGCAGAAGGCCGGTCGCTTCCGGGACGAGATCATTCCGATCGAGATCCCGCAGCGCAAGGGCGATCCGCTGGTGTTCGATACCGACGAGTTCCCGCGTCACGGCACCACCGCCGAGAGTCTGGGCAAGCTGCGTCCGGCCTTCTCGAAGGACGGCAGCGTCACGGCGGGTAACGCCTCCGGTATCAACGACGGCGCGGCCATGGTGGTGGTGATGAAGGAGTCCAAGGCCAGGGAACTGGGTCTGAAGCCGATGGCGCGTCTGGTCGCCTTCGCCAGCGCCGGTGTCGATCCGGCGATCATGGGTACCGGCCCGATCCCGGCCTCGACCAAGTGTCTTGAAAAGGCCGGCTGGACGCCGGCGGACCTGGATCTGATCGAGGCCAACGAAGCCTTCGCCGCCCAGGCGATGTCGGTCAACCAGGACATGGGCTGGGATCTGTCCAAGGTCAACGTCAACGGCGGCGCCATCGCCATCGGCCATCCGATCGGCGCCTCCGGTGCGCGCGTGCTCGTGACCCTGCTCTATGAGATGCAGAAGCGCGACGCCAAGAAGGGTCTGGCGACGCTGTGCATCGGCGGCGGTCAGGGCGTGGCGCTGGCGGTCGAGCGGATGTGAGCCGACGTCCGCCGGTCATGAACCGCCGGCGATCGAGCCTCCCGCCTCGCTCCATACATCGAACGCCCTGCCGGTCCCGGATCGGCGGGGCGTTCGTGCGATTGGGGTAGACTTTCCGAACGACCAGCCGAACCCGTCCAGGTGCCCATGAACAGCGAGCGCATCATCAAGAAGTACCCCAACCGCCGCCTCTACGACACCGAGGTCAGCCGCTATATCACACTCACCGACGTGCGTGATCTGGTGATGAGCGGGCAGCCTTTCCGCGTCCTCGACAGTGCCAACGACAGCGACATCACCCGCGCCATCCTGCTCCAGATCATGCTGGAGGAGGAGACCGGCGGTCAGCCGCTGTTCAGCGCCAACATGCTGGCCCAGATCATCCGCTTCTACGGCGGCACCCTCCAGGGCACCTTCGCCCGCTATCTGGAATCCTCGCTCGATCTCTTCGCCAAACAGCAGCAGGAAGTGGCCAAGGCGCTCACCGACAATCCCTTCGAGACTGTGACACGCCTGACCCAGAAAAACGTCGAGATCTGGGCCGATCTGCAGGACGAACTCATGCGGGCGGCGGGTTTTCCGGTTGCGCCGCGCAAGAAGGGGCCGCCATAGAGGAAGGGCGGCTCATAGTCGTCGCCATAGGCGAAATAGTCGATGTCGAGATCGCGCAGCCGGATCTTGACCCGCTCGATCAGACGCGGCAGCGCCTGACCCTCGAAGTCGTCGTAGCGCATCAGACTGACCTTGCCCGAGGCGATGTGGATCTCGACCAGATCGGCGTACTGACAGTCGCCATAGAGCACGGCGGCGGCGGCGACATAGATCCGCAGCAGCGGCGGCAGACGCTCGACCAGGCTCGCGTGCAGTTGCAGCGAGCGGCCCGGATCGAGCCGGCCCAGACCCTGTTCGGCGGCGGTGCGGCAGGCATCCTCGATCGCGCCGATATCGGCGATCCGGAACAGCCACTCGGCGGCCTCGGCGTGGGCGGCGGCATAGTCGCCGAAGAAGTGCTTGATGTCCTGTTGCAGACCGCGTTCCAGATGGCGATAAGGGCGGCGGTGCTCGACTGTTGCAGGGCCAGATAGACCAGCAGATCGTCGTGTCGGGCGCGCGGCTCGCGTTCGCTCGGGATGCGCGGGCGGGGTGTGGGGGCGCGCAAGGGTTGGCGCCGACGCCGGTAGCGGTCGACCAGGAAACGCTGTTCGGCGTCCTTGTCGCGAAACACATAGAGCACGCCGGGCGCGACCGCGATCGCCTCCTCGTCGAGCACCTGATCGAGGAACGCCTTGATCTCGGACTGGCTGAAGTATTTCTGGAAGGTGCCGCGCTGGGTCATGACGCCGTCGCAAAAGCGGGCGCCGCGCGGGTCGTTCCGGTTGGCGAGCATCACCGAGACCACCGGTAGCCGTTCGGCGAGCGACCAGGCGCGCATCAGGGCCTCCAGCCGTTCGTCGAAGTCCTCGATGACGTTGATGACGAAGCCGAGGTTGACGATGTCGGCAGCCTGGATGGGCCGGTCGGGGGCGTGATAGGGATCCCAGCCGGCGGCTTCGAGTCCGTTTTCGATCAGACCGCGCACATCGTCGCCGCGCCCACAGCCGTAGTCGAACAGCCGATAGCGTCCGTCGAGGAAGCCGTGGCGGGCGAGCGACTGGATCGGGGCGGAGAAGCCGTAGCGGGTCAGCGCAGTCAAATGACGCGCGGCCTGCCAGCCGGGCTGGGGCTTTGCGCCTGGCTCATCGGTCTCGGCGGGGGCGGCGTCCGTGTCGTCGTTGCCCAGCGGCAGCAGGGCATGACCGTCGAGCCGATAGCCGCGCTCGCGGATGAGCGCTCGGCTGACTCCGCTTGGCGATGTTCATCTTTTTGAGGACGGCGACCCCAGCAAGCACCAACCGTTGCGCGGGCGTCAAATGCGCCTGGAACTTCCCTAAGAGAAATTCGAGGGTCTCGGCCACATCGCCACGATTCAGGCACTCAAGGACCGGCACGGGAAACGCCCTGAACTCTTCAAAAAACGTGTCTACAATCTCCGGGGACTTGACACCTAGTCTTTGAGCAAGGCAATACTGAAGATTGCGAAAATTGCGCTTGACGGCCATCGGTCGCGGCTTTATTGTGCAACGCAGCATTGCTGCACTGCACAAACCTTCGGAGATCAAGCCATGAACACCACCGATAGCCTCAAGACCGTCAACGAGTGGACCAACAAGAACGTCGAGCGCGTGACCAGCTTCGGTGAGCTGAACATGCGTCTGTTCGAAAAGCTGGCCGCCCGTCAGATGGACGCCGTGAACCTCTACATCGACCACAGTATGCGTCTGATGAAGCTGGCCACCGAGTCCAAGGGCTACAATGACCTCTTCAAGGGTCAGGTCGAGGCCACCAAGGAACTGAGTGAGCGCGTCATGGCCGAGAGCAAGGCCGCCATGCAGTTCTTCGGCGATGCCCGCGACGAATACCGCGTGTGGTTCGAGAAGAGCCTGAACGAGGTCAGCGAAGATCTGCGCAAGAGCGTCGCCGTCTGAAGACGCCGCTCTAGGCCGGCGCGATCCAGGGATGGATCGCCATTGGTCATGCTTCCGGATCGACCGGGAGCACGCCCAATGGATTCCACGGCTTCACCTATCCTGCCCCTTGGTAGTAAAGTAGCGTTGAAGTTCGACGATTCTGTCCTACGTTCTCAATAATTCCAAAGACCCCTGGAGGAACCCCATGGCTCGTATCGCACTCGTCACCGGCGGCATCGGCGGTATCGGCACTTCGATCTGTACCCGCCTGGCAAAGGATGGCTGCACCGTCGTGGCGAACTGCCATCCGTCCGAGGCGGCCGCCGCCGAGGAATGGAAGAAGGCCCGCGCGGCCGAGGGGTTCGACATCGCCGTCATCACCGCTGACGTGTCCTCGTTCGACGACAGCGCGCGCCTGGTCAAGGAAATCACCGAGCAGTTCGGCCCGGTCGACATCCTGGTCAACTGCGCCGGCATCACCCGCGACAAGACCTTCAAGAAGATGGAGCTGGCGGACTGGGAAGCCGTGATCAACGTCAATCTCAACAGTGTCTTCAACGTCACCCGTCAGGTGTGGGACGGGATGCTGGAGCGCGGCTTCGGGCGTATCATCAACATCTCGTCGGTCAACGGTCAGCGCGGCCAGTTCGGTCAGACCAACTATTCGGCGGCCAAGGCCGGTATGCACGGCTTCACCATGGCCCTGGCTCAGGAAGGCGCCTCCAAGGGCGTGACCGTCAACACCATCTCGCCCGGCTATGTTGAGACCGCCATGACGCTGGCGATGGACGATGGGATCCGCAACGGCATCATCAGCGGCATCCCCATGCGTCGCATGGCCCAGCCCGACGAGATCGCCGCCTTCATCGCCTTCCTGGCCGGCGACGAGAGCGGTTATATGACGGGCGCCAATCTGCCGGTCAACGGCGGTCTGTTCATGCACTGATTTCAGATCCGGTCGGGCGCTACAATCAAGATCAACCAAGCCCGATCACCAAGGATCGTACTGAGTCCTCCTCGTCTCTCTCATCATGAGACGTTTATAGCCCGGCGCCCGCCGGGCTTTTTTTTCGGTAGAATCGAACGCGCCTCGCCTGTGATCCAGAACACATCCAGTCACACCGGAGCGATACCGATGGAAGCGTTCAAACTCAAGACCCTCGACGATTTGCTCGCCGCTCCCGAAGACCGCATCGAGCTGATCGATGGCGACATCGTCCAGCGACCGATGGCGCGGATGGAGCATGGTTTGGCACAGCATCGTGCCTCCGTAGAACTCGGCCCCTTCGACCATCCTTCCGGCCCCGGCGGCTGGCGGATCGCCACCGAGGTCAGCGTCCACTACTCCATGCACCAGTGCCCGACCCATGATCTCGCCGGCTGGCGCAAGGAGCGGTTGCCGGAGCGCCCGCGCGGCGTGGTCGATGTCACCCCGGACTGGGTGTGCGAGATCGTCTCGCCCGGTTATGAGCGCAAGGACACGTTGACGCTCTTCATGCTGTTGCAGCGCCATCGCGTCCCTTATTACTGGCTGATCTGGCCCGAGGATCGTTCCCTGGTCGCCTGGCAGCTCGACGGCGACGCCTATCGGACCATCGCCGGTATCACGATGACCGACGACGCGCCGCTCAAACAGCGCATCCCGCCCTTCGAGGAACTGGAGATCGATCTGAGCTATATCCTTGGCGAATGACGCCGACTTCACCGATCCGATTGCGACTGCCATGACCGAAGTACAAGACCTCGTCCGGTATTGCGACGACCTGCTCGAAGCGGCGCGTTTCACCGACTATGCGCCGAACGGCTTGCAGGTCGAGGGCGAGCGCCCCATCCAACGTCTCGTCTCAGGCGTCACGGCCTGCGCGGCGCTGATCGAAGCCGCCATCGCCGAGCAGGCCGACGCCATCCTGGTCCACCACGGCTGGTTCTGGAAGAACGAGAACCCCTGCCTGACCGGCATCAAGGGACGGCGCGCAAGGACATTGCTCAGGGCGGGGGCGAGTCTGATCGCCTATCATCTACCGCTCGATGCACATCCCGAACTCGGCAACAATGCCACACTCGGTCGCCGGCTCGATTTCATCGACACGGAACCGACCGCCCTGGCCAATGGTCTGGTGTGGGTCGGTCGCCTGACCGAACCCATGACACCGGCCGCCTTCGCGGAGCATGTCTCGCAGCGACTCGCACGCCCGGCGCAGCGGGTCGGACGTGAAAACGGCGTCATCGAGCGCGTGGCCTGGTGCACGGGCGGCGGTCAGAGTTATCTCGAACAGGCCGCCGACCTCGACATCGACGCCTTCCTGAGCGGGGAACTCTCCGAGCGGACCACGCATCAGGCGCGCGAACTGGATCTCTGCTATCTGGCCGCCGGCCATCATGCGACGGAACGCTATGGCATTCAGGCACTTGGCGAGCATCTGGCCAAGCGGTTCGGGCTATGGCATCACTTCGTCGAGATCGACAATCCAGCGTGACGCGCACCCGTCGCGGTGCCGGTCAGGATGGCCGTATTCGCCCCGTCCTTGACCAATCCCGCTGAAATCACGGAGAATGCGCGGTCGATTTTGCATCGATCGTCCTATTCTCAAATTTTCCACCTGAAGTTTCATCCAAGCTGCGCGAGGTACCGCCTGGGGTTGGCCGTGGGCGGTGCTCGCATCAGCCGGGGGATATTGGCCTATGAGCGCGCAAGGCGTGAACAAAATGAGGCGACGAGTGCTCGTTGCCGCGACCGGCGTGGTTGGTGCCGTTGGTGCCGGCTACGCGCTCGTCCCGTTCGTCGCATCCATGAATCCGAGTGCCCGTGCTCGGGCGGCCGGTGCACCGGTCGAGGCGGACATCAGCAAGCTGGAGCCGGGTGCGCTCCTGCGCGTCAAGTGGCGCGGCAAGCCGGTATGGGTGGTGCATCGCACCCCTGAGATGCTGGAGGCCCTGCCCAAGAACGACCCCAAGCTGGTCGACCCCACTTCTGAAGTGGAGCACCAGCCCTCCTATTGCAAGAATCCCACGCGCTCGATCAAGCCTGAATATCTGGTGGCGATCGGCATCTGCACCCACCTGGGGTGCTCGCCGACCTATCGCCCCGAGTTCGGACCCGATGACCTGGGTGCCGACTGGAAGGGCGGCTTCTTCTGCCCCTGCCATGGTTCGCGGTTCGACCTGGCGGGGCGCGTGTTCAAGAACGTGCCGGCACCGACCAACCTCTGGATTCCGAAGCACGTCTATCTCAACGACACCACCATCCTCATTGGTGAGGATCGAGGGACGGCCTGATGAGTGCTGAAAAGACCGAAAACCTGAGCTGGATCGACAAGCGATTCCCGCTCTCGGAGACCTGGCGCAACCATCTCTCCGAGTACTACGCCCCGAAGAACCTGAACTTCTGGTCCTTCTTCGGCTCGCTGGCCATCCTGACCCTGGTCATCCAGATCGTCACCGGTGTCTGGCTGGCCATGAACTACAAGCCCGACGCCGGTCTGGCCTTCGCCTCGGTCGAGTACATCATGCGCGATGTCGACTGGGGCTGGTTGATCCGCTACATGCATTCGACCGGCGCCTCGATGTTCTTCATCGTCATCTATCTGCATATGTTCCGCGGGCTGCTCTGGGGTTCCTACCGCAAGCCGCGCGAGTTGCTGTGGATGATCGGCGTCGTCATCTATCTGGTGATGATGGCCACCGCCTTCTTCGGTTATCTGCTGCCCTGGGGGCAGATGTCCTATTGGGGCGCGCAGGTCATTGTCAACCTGTTCGCGGCGGTTCCGGTCGTCGGTGAGGATCTCTCGGTCTGGGTGCGCGGCGATTTCGTCATCTCGGATGCGACCCTCAACCGCTTCTTCGCCTTCCACTTCCTGCTGCCCTTCCTGCTCGCCGGGCTGGTGTTCCTGCACATCGTCGCCCTGCATCACGTCGGCTCCAACAACCCCGACGGCATCGAGATCAAGGAAGGCCCCAAGGGTAACCGCTGGAGCGACAAGGCCCCGGCCGACGGCATTCCCTTCCATCCCTATTACACCGTCAAGGATCTGATGGGCGTGGTCGTCTTCCTGGCGATCTTCAGCTACATCATGTTCTTCAATCCGACCATGGGCGGCCTGTTTCTGGAGGCGCCGAACTTCCAGCCGGCCAATCCGATGCAGACGCCCGCGCACATCGCGCCGGTCTGGTACTTCACGCCCTTCTACGCCATGCTGCGCGCCGTGCCGCCCATGTATGGTTCGCAGTTCCCCGGCGTGGTCGTGATGTTCGCCGCCATCCTGATCCTGTTCGTGCTGCCCTGGCTCGACCGCAGCCCGGTGAAATCGATGCGCTACAAGGGGCCGATGTTCCGCTGGGCGACGGCCATCTTCGCCGTGTCCTTCGTGGCCCTGGCCTGGCTGGGCATGCAGCCGGCGTCCGACTTCTACACCCTGCTGTCGCGGATCTTCACGGTGTTGTACTTCGCCTACTTCCTGCTGATGCCGATCTACAGCTCGCTGGACAAGACCAAGCCCGTTCCGGAGAGGGTGACATCATGAGAAAGCTGATCCTTGCCACCCTGCTAGTGCTGGCGCCGGCGGCCCTGCTGGCCTCCGAGACGGCGCATCTGGAACACGCCGACATCGATCTGCGTGATCAGGCTTCGCTGCAACGCGGCGCCAAGTACTTCTTGAATTACTGCAACGGCTGTCATTCGCTGAAGTACATGCGTTACAACCGTCTCGCCAAGGATCTGGGCATCGACGAGATCACGCTGCGCCAGAACCTGCTCTTCGGTGAGGCCAAGCCGGGTGACCTCATCACCAAGTCCATGACCGACGATGACGCGCTCAAGTGGTTCGGTGTGGTTCCGCCGGATCTGACGCTGGTGACGCGCTGGCGCTCGCCGGATTGGGTCTATACCTATCTCAAGAGCTTCTACCTGGACGACACCCGCCCCTATGGCGTCAACAACGTGCTCTTCCCGCTGGTCGGTATGCCGCATGTCCTGGGCGATCTCCAGGGACGGCAGAAAGCGGTGATGGAACCGCCGCACGAGCCGGGCGGCGAGCCGACCATCAAGGGTCTGAAGCTGGTCGAGGAAGGAGAACTGTCGCCGCAGGAATACGACACCATGGTCCGGGACATCACCAACTTCCTGACCTACGCGGGCGAGCCATTCAAGCTCGAACGTGAGCGTCTCGGTCGCTACGTGCTCCTATTCCTGGGCTTCCTGTTCATCCTGGCCTATCTCCTCAAGAAGGAGTATTGGAAAGACGTCCACTGATCGGACGCCATGCGGCGGCCTCGTCTCAAGGGCCGCCGCTTTCGTTCCCGCCTTGCCTATCGGTACTGCAATGACCCTCTATTCCGATCCTGCCTGTCCCTATTGCCATCGGGTCAGGATGGTCCTGGCCGAAAAAGGGATCGCGGTCGACGTGGTGGACGTCGATGCCAAGGCCCTGCCCGACGAGGTGATGGACTTCAACCCCTATGGGACGGTCCCGACCTTCGTCGACCGGGATCTGCGTCTCTATGAGTCGCGGATCATCATGGAATATCTCGACGAGCGCTTTCCCCATCCGCCGCTGCTGCCGGTCGATCCGGTCTCGCGCGCCAATGCGCGGCTGTTCATGTATCGCGTCGATCGCGACTGGTATTCGCTCATGGGGCGTATCCTGCACGGCGAGGGCGACGAGGTCGAGCAGGCGCGCAAGGAACTGCGCGAGAGTCTGATCGCCACAGCTCCCGTGTTCGGGGCGCATGCTTTCTTCATGAGCGAGGAGTTCTCGCTGGTGGACTGCTGTGTCGCGCCGCTGTTGTGGCGTCTGCCGGTGCTCGGGGTCGAGCTGCCCAAGCAGGCCGATCCGATCCGGGTCTACATGAAGCGGATCTTCACCTGGGACGCCTTCCGTCGCAGCCTCACCGAGGCCGAAAAAGAGATGATCGCGGATCTCCGCCGATGAACGACAGCATGACCTCCAGCAAGCCCTATCTGGTTCGGGCCATCTACGAGTGGATCCTGGACAATCGGATGACGCCCCATCTGGTGGTGGACGCGGGCTTTCCCGACACGCGCGTGCCGATGGAGTTCGTCGCCGACGGGCGCATCGTGCTCAACATCGCACCTGGGGCGGTGCGCGGTCTGGTCATCGGCAACGAGTGGATCGAGTTCAGTGCGCGTTTCGGCGGCACGGCGCGCGAGGTGCTGGTGCCGACCGAGGCCGTGGTCGGCATCTTCACCCGTGAGAACGGGCAGGGCATGGTCTTTCCCGACCCGACGTATCCCGAGCCGACCCAGGCGGCCAATGCGCCCGCCGCCGGTCCCAAGCTGGCGCCGTTGCCCAGCAGCAAGCCGGGCGGTTCGGGCGACAAACCCTCACCCGATCGCCCCAAGGGCAAGAAGGGTGCTCCGACGCTCAAGGTCGTCAAATAGGGTGCGGCCGTTTCAGGCGTCCGCTACCCGATCGGGCAATCCGAAGCTCAGTTCCTCCAGATTCAGACCGCGCATCACGATATAGCCCCGGCGCCGCTCCATGCCTTCCTCGCTGAAGTCGAAGCGATAGACGCGCCGCAATCGCACGCCCTCCGAACGCCAGGTCAGTCCGAGCCGGCGCAGGGCCACGGTCTGATCGAGCCATTGCAGATCGCGCTGCCGGCAGGCGGCCTGACAGAGACCGATCGCGATCTCGCGCGCACGCAGGCTGTCGAGCCAGAACCAGCCGAGCAGCAGCAATAGGCAGACGATGAGCAGATGACTCATCGCTTGAAGGCGGGCAGGCCGGATTCGAGCCACCAGCCCTTCTTCTCGGCGTCATAGCGCCAGAGCTGACGGTCCTTGAGATGTTTGACGACCTGCCGATCCTCGTAGAGATAGTCGATGGCGACGATCTGGGTCGCGGTTTCCGCCTCGGCGTTCATCACCGGCGGCTGGATCACGTCATAGCCCGTCAGACGCAGTCCCTCCAGGGTCTCGGGCGAGAGCGTCTCGCCGCGCCGGTCGGGATGGATATAGCCGTAGGCGTTCTCGTAGTACCCCCAGCGCAGCGCGTTCTGATAGCCGTTGGTCGCGTTCTGGAGCGTGTCCGTCATGCGATCCTGTTTGACCGGATTGCAGCCGACCAGCAGCGCGGCCGCCAGCACGCCGGCGACCACGGATTTCAAACGGCGGTCCACGGGCGGCAGGGTGATCGAGACGATCCGGGATGATCCAACGGCGGTGATGCTCATGGCGGCTCGGCGTCTGGTGAGAAGGCTGAACGGTATCCCTGGGAGCGGGGTTCGAGCGCGATGATACGGCATCGGTGCGATCCGCACCAAGGCTCGGCGACGGTGCCGATCCGGGTCGCTCGGTTTGGGAAACACCCCAAGTCTCGGTATCATGCCGCCCTTTGTCCAACACGAGTCACGAGAAACCATGGCCGATTCGATGGAACCAAGGCGCGATCTGGTGATCGATGGGGTCGAGCTGACGGTGCTCGGCACGGCCCATGTCTCGCGCGCCAGTGCCGATCAGGTGCGCAAGCTGATCCAGTCCGGCGACTACGACAGCGTGGCCGTCGAACTCTGCCGTAGCCGCTTCAATGCCCTGATGGACCCGCGCACCCTGGCGCAGATGGATCTGTTCTCGGTCATCCGCCAGAACCGCGTCTATATGGTCGTCGCCAACCTGGTGCTCGCGGCCTATCAGCAGCGGCTCGCCGATCAGTTCGGTATCGAGCCGGGCGCCGAGCAGCGCACCGCCCTGCGGCTGGCCAAGGATCAGGGCCTGAACCTGCTGCTCGTCGATCGCGAGATCGGCATCACGCTCAAGCGGATCTCGGCCAATCTCGGCTGGTGGAAGCGCTACGGGCTGTTCGCCGGTCTGCTGACGGCCATGCTCAGTTCCGACACCGTGACCGAGGAGGAGGTCGAGCGGCTCAAGGAGGGCGACGTGCTCGAAACCGCCTTCGCCGAGTTCGCCGTCGAGCGCCGGGATCTCTATGTCCCCCTGATCGAGGAGCGCGACCGCTATATGGCCGCCAAGCTCCGGCGTGAGCTGGCGCGCGTGGGCGCCAAACGCGCTCTGGTCGTGATCGGCGCCGGCCATCTCAAGGGCGTGACCGAGGCGCTGGAGACGGATCGCACCGATCCGGGCGAGGTGTTGAGCACGCTCGAACGGGTGCCGCCGCCGAGTCGCTGGCCCGCGGTGTTCGGCTGGTCGCTGCTGATTCTGATCCTGGCCGGTTTCGGCTATGGATTCGCCGTCAGTACCGAACTGGGGTTGGATCTGTTGATCGGCTGGGCGCTGATCACGGGCGGACTCTCGGCGCTCGGCACCCTGCTCGCCGCCGGGCATCCGCTCACCATCCTCTCGGCCTTCCTCGCCGCGCCCCTGACCACGCTCAATCCGGCCATCGGCGCCGGCATGATCACGGGCGCCGTCGAACTCTATCTGCGCAAGCCGAGCGTCGGGGACTTCAGCCGTCTGCGCGCGGATGTGGCCACCTGGACCGGCTGGTGGCGCAATCGGGTCTCGCGTGTGCTGGTCGTCTTCGTCCTGAGCAGCCTGGGGGCCGGGATCGGAACCTATGTGGCCGGCCTGCACGTCGTCGAGCGTCTGATCCGCGCGGGCGGCTGATATGGCCGTCACGCGCCTCGGATTCAGGCGGGACGGCTCAGATAGGGTTCGATATAGGTGCGTCTGAACTGCTGACAACGGTCGATGTATTCGCGGGTGCTCTTGGGCATGGGCACGCGCGCGCGCACGATGAAGCTGATCAGGTCGGTGCCGTCGCGCAGCAGCCGCGTGCCCTCGACCGCCTCGCGCACGTCGACGGCGTCGTGGATGGTCGGCATGATCGGGTCGAGATTGCGCACCCGGTCACTGGCGACGACATAGGTCGGCCAGACGTCGAAGACCTCCGGATCGGTGCGCAGGATCTCGCACTTGCGCTTGGCCGTGGTGTTGAGTTCGTCGAGCCGTGCATCCAGACCGAGGATCTGACGACTGCCGTCGAAGGTCGCCTTCATGGCCCCCGTGATGCGGTCGATATCGTGCATGGTCATGGCGATCTTGAGATAGCGGCTCGAATAGAAGGCTTCGATCGGCATCGAGAACGCCTTGAACGGCTCGCCCCAGAGCTCGTCGATGCCTTCGTCGCCGCCGCGATGGCGCACCATCTTACCCAGTTCGAGCGCCTCGATCAGACAGTGCCCGCATTCGCGCATCAGCGCATGATCGGGCGCGATCTCGACCCCGGCCGTCTGCAGATCGACTAGGCTATGGAAGATGTCGGCGGCGCGGTTGAAGAGTGCACCGGCGAGCATGGCGCCGTTGACGCGCTTGCGCTCGGTGTCGGTCTCGGCCTCGTAGGCGGCGCGCGCCTCCTTGAGCCGTGAGCCTGGAATGTTGATGCCAGGCTCGACATGGTTGAACAGGCGGCGCGTGAGGGCCTGGATGAGCTGACGCCGGACCTCGAAACTGTCGGGCGGCGGTTCGTAATATTTGATCCAATAGCCGTCATAATAGACGCGCATGACGCCATCGATCTTGCGTTTACTGCCGTTGAGTGGGGACTGATACATGCCGCGCATCAATGTCCGGAATCATGGAAGAGGCTAGTGTAGGCCATGACGAGCGGTGATACTCGCCTGGAGTGCGTGACGGACGCGATCGCGTGACGCGCGTCCCGGTTCATCGTTCGCGGGGGAGCCGGATCACAGGGGTTCCGGAGAATCGGAGTGCCGTTCAACACTGCCGGGTATTCAATCATGCAATCCAAGGACCGTTTCACTGCGATCGTTCCGGCACTCATCGTCTGGGGGTTCGCCGGGGCGCTGTTCGGCGCGCTCTTCGCCGGCCTGCATCGGATCCTGCTGGTCATGGGGCTGACGGGATGGTTGCCGCTGGTCGTGGCCACCGCCGCCGCGTCCATGACGACCACGGCCTTTTATAGCGCGATGCCGGTCGCGCTGGTAGGCTCCATGGCCGGTGTCCTGGCCTCGATCGGCTATCTGATCGTCATCGGGCATGACATCGACCTGCTGATGATCTCGGGTCTCGCGGCCGGGGCGGGTGTGGTGGCCGGTGGATTCTATTCCTGGATGGTAGCCGGCGGCAGTCGTCCATTGGCCGAGACGCTCACCGGACTGCTCACCGGGCTCCTGGCGGCGACGCTGCTGAGCCTGGCGCTGTGGTTGCTGGGCGAACCTGTCGGTGTGTTCGTGCTGGCCGCCGGTCTGGTCGCGCTGGCCGGAGCCCTGTTCGAGCTCTCCGAGCGCTGGCTGGTCCGGCTCGGCATCGCCTGGCTGCCGGGCGTCGTCTCCGCGCCTCTGGTGGCGGGGTTGGTCGCCGCTGTCGTGGCCGGAAGCATCTGGATTCTCGGCAGCACCACGGCGACCGTGCTGGATATGCGTACCCAGCAGGCGATCGCGCAGGTGTTGCACGACATCCCGCCGGGCCTGCTGGGCGGGATGCTCGGCGGCTCCATGACCGGCATCGTGCTCAAGATCTTCGGCTTTCGTCTCGAAGACGAGATCTGAGCGTCGAGCGACCGGGCTCAAAGAATTGATTTTCTTATCGTAAGCCGCCAACGGGCGATATGGGATAATCCGATGTCCGGTCCGACGCTCGGTTCGGACGCAGTGCTCTTCTTCAACGCCAACAAGAGGAAACGCGCATGGTTCAGATATTGATCGGGATCGCGATCGGCATCGTGATCGGTTGGAATTGGCCGCAGCCGGCCTGGGCGCGCGCACTCCAGGCCCGTTTCGTCAAGCTGGTGCGTATCCCCGAAAAGCACGACTGAACCACTCCTGGGCCGCGTCTCGACCCGTCCCGCTCACGGCACGCGACTCCGGATCCAGTCGCGGTCGCTGGCGTTCCCGATTGGCGCGGCTCAGTGATCTCACATCAAAAGAACCAGAGCCTCGATGAATACCACCAACCGCAAGCCCCTGCCTGGAACCGACCTGGACTATTTCGATGCCCGCGCCGCCATCGAAGCGATCGCGCCCGGCGCCTATGACGGACTGCCCTATACCGCGCGCGTGCTGGCCGAGAATCTGGTCCGGCGCTGCGATCCGGCGATCCTGAGCGATTCGCTCCGGCAGATCGTCGAGTGCAAGCGCGAGCGAGATTTCCCCTGGTTCCCGGCGCGCGTGGTCTGTCACGACATCCTGGGCCAGACCGCGCTGGTCGATCTGGCCGGTCTGCGCGATGCCATCGCCGATCAGGGCGGTGATCCGGCCAAGGTCAATCCGGTGGTGCCGGTGCAGCTCGTCGTCGACCATTCGCTGGCGGTCGAGTACGGGGGCTATGATCCCGACGCCTTCGCCAAGAATCGCGCCATCGAGGATCGGCGCAACGAGGATCGCTTCCACTTCATCGAGTGGACCAGGCTGGCCTTCGACAATGTCGACGTGATCCCGGCCGGCAACGGCATCATGCATCAGATCAACCTGGAGCGGATGAGTCCGGTGATCCAGGCTCGGGACGGCGTGGCCTTCCCCGATACCCTGGTCGGCACCGACAGCCATACTCCGCATGTCGATGCGCTTGGCGTGATCGCCATCGGCGTCGGCGGGCTGGAGGCCGAGAACGTGATGCTGGGGCGTGCGTCCTGGATGCGTCTGCCTGAGATCGTCGGTGTCGAACTGACGGGCCGGCCGCAACCGGGCATCACCGCGACCGACGTGGTGCTGGCCCTGACCGAGTTCCTGCGCAAGGAAAAGGTCGTCGGGGCCTATCTCGAATTCCACGGCGAGGGAGCGGCGGCGCTGACCATCGGGGACCGCGCCAGCATCTCCAATATGTGCCCGGAGTATGGCGCCACGGCGGCGCTCTTCCACATCGATGCTCAGACGATCGACTATCTGCGACTGACCGGCCGCGACGATGCACAGGTCAAGTTGGTCGAGACCTACGCCAAGCAGACCGGACTCTGGGCCGACACGCTGAAGAACGCCCGTTACGAGCGCACTCTGAAATTCGACCTGTCGAGCGTGGTCCGCAACCTCGCCGGTCCTTCCAGCCCACATGCGCGCGTGGCGACCGCCGATCTCGCCGCCAAGGGCATCGCCGGCCAGTGGGACGAGGTTCCGGGCCGGATGCCGGATGGCGCCGTCATCATCGCCGCCATCACCAGTTGCACCAACACCAGCAACCCGCGCAACGTCATCGCCGCCGGTCTGCTGGCGCGCAACGCCAACCGGCTCGGACTGACGCGCAAGCCCTGGGTCAAGAGCTCGCTCGCGCCCGGTTCCAAGACCGTGCCCCTGTATCTGGAGCAGGCCGGGCTGCTGTCGGAGCTGGAACGGCTCGGCTTCGGTATCGTCGGTTTCGCCTGCACCACCTGCAACGGCATGTCCGGCGCACTCGATCCCAAGATCCGGCAGGAGATCATCGACCGCGATCTCTATGCGACCGCCGTGCTCTCGGGCAACCGCAACTTCGACGGCCGCATCCATCCCTATGCCAAGCAGGCGTTCCTGGCCTCGCCGCCGCTGGTCGTCGCCTATGCCATCGCCGGCACCATCCGCTTCGACATCGAGAAGGACGTGCTCGCCGTGGTCGACGGCAAGGAGATCCGGTTGAAGGACATCTGGCCGTCGGACGACGAGATCGACGCCGTCGTTGCCGCCAGCGTCAAACCGGAGCAGTTCCGCCAGGTCTACGAGCCGATGTTCGCTGTCCGGGTCGAGACCGGCGAGAAGGTGAGTCCGCTCTACGACTGGCGTCCGCAGAGCACCTACATCCGCCGTCCGCCCTACTGGGAAGGCGCGCTGGCCGGTGAGCGCACGCTCAAGGGACTGCGTCCGCTGGCGGTGCTGGGCGACAACATCACCACCGACCATCTCTCGCCGTCGAACGCCATCCTGCCCGACAGTGCGGCGGGCGAATACCTGGCCAAGATGGGCCTGCCGGAAGAGGACCTCAATTCCTATGCCACCCATCGCGGCGACCATCTGACCGCCCAGCGCGCGACCTTCGCCAATCCGAAGCTCATCAACGAGATGGCCGTGGTCGACGGACAGGTCAAGCAGGGTTCGCTGGCGCGGGTCGAGCCGGACGGCACGGTCATGCGCATGTGGGAGGCGATCGAGACCTACATGGAGCGCCGTCAGCCGCTCATCATCATTGCCGGCGCCGACTATGGTCAGGGTTCATCGCGCGACTGGGCGGCCAAGGGCGTGCGTCTGGCCGGGGTCGAGGTCATCGTCGCCGAGGGCTTCGAGCGCATCCACCGTACCAACCTGATCGGCATGGGCGTGCTGCCGCTGGAGTTCAAGCCGGGCGTCAACCGCAAGACGCTCGGCATCGACGGTACCGAGACCTATGACGTCATCGGCGAGCGTCGTCCGCGCGCCGATCTGACCCTGGTCATCCAGCGCCGGAACGGCGAGCGCGTCGAGGTGCCCGTGACCTGCCGGCTCGATACCGCCGAGGAGGTCTCGATCTACGAGGCCGGCGGCGTGCTGCAACGTTTCGCGCAGGACTTCCTGGAATCGACCAAGGCGGCTTGAGAACAGATCCCCTCTCTCCGAGCGGGAGAGGGGAAACAGCGCCACAGTGTTGCGGAACCCCATTCAATGAGCCACAAACCCCAAATCAAGATCCCCGCCACCTACATGCGCGGCGGGACCAGCAAGGGCGTCTTCTTCCGGCTGCCGGACCTGCCCGAGCCCTGCCAAGTACCGGGCGCGGCGCGTGATGCGCTACTGCTGCGCGTCATCGGCAGCCCCGATCCTTACGGCAAACAGATCGACGGCATGGGCGGGGCGACCTCCAGCACCAGCAAGACCGTCATCCTCGCCAAGAGCAGTCGGCCGGACCACGATGTCGACTATCTCTTCGGTCAGGTGTCGATCGACACCGCCTTCGTCGACTGGAGCGGCAATTGCGGCAACCTGTCGGCGGCGGTCGGCTCGTTCGCCATCGCCTCCCGGTTGGTCGATGCCGACCGCCTCCCGCAGAACGGCCTGGCGACCGTGCGGATTTGGCAGGCCAACATCGGCAAGACCATCATCGCGCACGTCCCCATCACCGACGGCGAGGTGCAGGAGACCGGCGACTTCGAGCTCGACGGCGTGACCTTCCCGGCCGCCGAGGTGCAGCTCGAATTCCTCGATCCGGCCGACGAGGGTGAAGGGGAGGGCGGCGGCGCCATGTTCCCGACCGGCCATCTGGTCGACGACCTCGACGTGCCCGGCGTCGGCACGCTCAGGGCGACCCTGATCAACGCCGGCATCCCGACCATCTTCGTCGAGGCCGAGGCGATCGGTTATACCGGCACCGAGTTGCAGGACGCCATCAACGGCGATCCCAAGGCGCTGGCCATGTTCGAGACCATCCGCGCCCATGGTGCGCTGCGCATGGGGCTGATCAATGACATCAGCGAGGCGGCGACCCGTCAGCACACGCCCAAGGTCGCCTTCGTCGCCCCGCCGACCGACTATGTGGCCTCAAGCGGCAAGCCGGTCGCGGCGAGCGAGATCGATCTGTGCGTGCGTGCGCTCTCGATGGGCAAGCTGCATCACGCCATGATGGGCACGGCGGCAGTGGCCATCGGCACGGCGGCGGCCATCCCCGGAACGCTCGTCAATCTCGCCGCCGGCGGTGGCGAGCGCACGGCGGTGCGTTTCGGCCATCCCTCGGGAACCCTGCGGGTCGGCGCCGAGGCGCGGCTGATCGCCGGCAACTGGACCGTGACCAAGGCCATCATGAGCCGTAGCGCGCGGGTGATCATGGAAGGCTGGGTGCGCGTGCCTGGGGATGCGTTCTGAGCGATCGCTCATGAGCGAGGCGGCCCCAAAGGCTGATGCGAAGAGTCCCAGATAGACGCCGAGATCATTCACCGACAACGGTCACACCTACAGTTCCTCTCCCCTGGCGGGAGAGGGGTTGGGGAGAGGGGGAATGCAGATAACAGAAGGTTCAATCAATATCCGGGATCGGGCACGAAGCTGAGCACACGGCTATTGATACAGTAGCGCTTCCGGGTCGGCGGCGGCCCGTCCTCGAAGACGTGCCCCAGGTGGATGCCGGAACTCGCGCTGCGCACCTCCACGCGCCGCATCCCATGACTCCTGTCCTCGTGGAAGGTGATGGCCCCATCGACCGGATCGAAGAAGCTCGGCCAGCCGCTGCCGCTCTCGAACTTGGTTTCACTGCGAAACAGCGCCGCGCCCGTGATCGGATCGACGAAGGTTCCGGGACGCTTCTCATCCAGCAGTGAACCGGTGAAGGCCCGCTCCGTGCCCTGCTCGAAAGCGATCCGGCGCTGTTCGAGGGTGAGGATCTGCCCGCCGAGCCAGGCCCAGAAGCGCGCCGCGTCACCATCATAGCCGGTATAGCGCGAGACCTCGCGACCGTCCTCGAACAGCACCAGCGTCGGCGTGGCGAACAGCGCCTTCTCCAGCGTCCAGCCGCTTGGTGCGCTGAAACTCAGACTGCGCGCGACCGGAACAGGAGACTGCCAGTGATCCAGCACCTCGGCTTTGAATTGCTTGCAGGCGCCACAGTACTCCGCCTCGAACATCACCAACTGTCGCGCGCGTTCCAGGGTCGCGCCATCCAGGGGGGCGGGGGAGAGCGGCCCGGCGGCCTCATCTACACCTGACGCCGTGCCCGGATAGGCGACGCCCGTCCCGCCGAGTCCGCAGTAGCCGCGCGGATTCTTGCGCAGATAGTCCTGATGCTCCTCTTCGGCGCGGAAATAGGCCGACAGCGGAGCGATCTCTGTGGTGATGGTGCCGCGTCCGGCCTGCGTGAGCGCCGCCTGATAGCGTGCGCGCGTGTGTTCGGCCACGGCGGCCTGCTCGGGACTGTTGGTATAGACGGCGCTGCGGTAGTTGCTGCCGACATCATTGCCCTGACGGTCGCCCTGGGTCGGATCATGGCTTTCCCAGAACCTCGCCAGCACCTGTTCCAGGCTGACGCGCGCCGGAT
Source organism: Allochromatium tepidum (assembly GCF_018409545.1). Lineage (GTDB taxonomy): Bacteria > Pseudomonadota > Gammaproteobacteria > Chromatiales > Chromatiaceae > Thermochromatium > Thermochromatium tepidum_A. The sequence goes on from NZ_AP024563.1 coordinate 268,303, forward strand.
CGAAACGCACCTTCACGACCTCGGCGTGATTGCGTTTCTCGCCGGCGCCGCGCCACCGGGCGCGCTCGTGGGCGATGATGGCCTCATAGGTGCCTTCGATCTCGCCGTTGGCATAGCCGCTCTCGACATCGATGACTCCGGGCAGTTCGCCCATGCGCTTCTCCGCCCCCCAGAAGCAGCCCATGCCCAGGACGATGGTATCGACCGCCGGTTCCGGATCGACGCCTGATGGAACCCGAGCGGTGTTCTGGGCGGCCGCGGCCTGACCGTCCGTTCCGGTATGCAGGAGCGCGCTCAATCCCAGTGCGGTGAGCGGCCAGCGGTGTGTCTGTTTCATGATGCGATCGACCCTGTTGTGCGTGCGGGTGACGGACTATTGGGTCGGAACGGCTTGTCTGCAATCCTCGACATGGGCATGTCCATCGGTTGCGAGCCGGCTCAAGCCGTGGTGTTGACCTGGCCGCCGACACCATCGGGCAAGGCCGCCGTGGGCGTCGGCAGAGTGGATGAATCGAATGCAAGGGTGCGATCGGATCTCGGCGCCAATGGCGTGCCGAACGGGGCACCATCCTATTGGTTAACGGCCGGATGCCTCTCGTCTGGATGCATGGACGTCACTTCATCAACCGAGCGAGGTCGATAGGCACCCGAATCATCATGTACTGACCGGACGGTGGCCGAACCGTCCGGTGTTTCGAGTGTCGTCAGAGGGTCCGGAAAGATGAGGCGCTTCCTTGCGAGGCGGATTCTCGTGCTCCCTGCCGCGCCGGCCGTTGCTCTGCCGTCCATGGCCTTGCACCGAAACGGCCATTCCCCCATCTCCTGTCCATGCCCGCGCCGCACGCGCCCAGACAACCCCGAGATCCGACATGACCCGACCCACGACCCGGACGGCCCGCGCCTTGCTCGGCACCGTCCTGCTGCTTTCAGGAGCCTTCGCCATGGCCACCGAGGAACCGCAATACCAGATCCTCCGGACGACCGAGGACTACGAGCTGCGCCTCTACGATCCCTATCGGGTCGCCGAGGTCGAGGTGCGGGGCGACTTCGAGAAGGTCGGTTCGGAAGCCTTCAGGATCCTGGCCGGCTACATCTTCGGCGACAACCGGGGCGAGACGAAGATGGCCATGACCGCGCCGGTCAGCCAGCGTCCGGCTGAGACGACGCGCGAGCAGGCCGGCACGCGCCTGGAGATGACCGCTCCCGTCAGCCAACGTCCGGCAGGCACCGAGTCGGACTCCGATTCCGACGCCTACGTCATCAGCTTCGTCATGCCCCAGTCCTTCAGCCTGGACGCGCTGCCCCGGCCCAACAACCCGCGTATCCGGCTGCGTGAGGAACCGGCCGGGCGCGTGGCCGCACGCCGCTACTCCGGCTCCTGGAGCGAGTCGCGCTACCGTGAGGAGGAACGGCATCTGCTCGAGGCCTTGCGGCGCGACGGACTCCAGCCGCGCGGTACGCCGATCTATGCCCGCTACAATTCGCCGTTCTCGCTGCCGATGCTCCGGCGCAACGAGATCCTGGTGCCTGTGGCGGACTGACTCCGCTTTGGTAGATACACCCTCACTCAGAAATGAGTGTGTATAGGTCGGCGCTTGTTAGTCGGCGTCAGCATAAAAGTATCGGTCGGACAGTTGCTTTACAAGCTGGGGCTGACCGACAAGGCGGCGCGAACCCGATTTCTGAAGTCGATCCACGGTTTGCGAGCAGTCGGGATGGGGGGCGATAAACGCCTGATTTTTTGAGACTTGACAGGTATCTGTGTTCGTCCGCGAATGATGGCTGTGACCGATCGGTAAAGCGCAGCTCATTCGCGGACTCTGCCCGATCAGCGTGCCTCGATCGGCACCCAGCTCAGATTTTCCGGCCCGACATAGTTGGCGCTCGGGCGGATGATCTTGCCGTCCTGGCGCTGCTCGATCACGTGCGCGACCCAACCCGTGGTGCGCGAGATGACGAAGATCGGCGTGAACAGCGGGGTCGGAACACCCATCTGTGCATAGGACACGGCCGAGAACCAGTCGAGGTTGGGGAACATCTTCTTGAGTTCCCACATGACGCTTTCGAGCCGGTCGGCCACGTCGAACATGCGCCGGTCGCCGTTGATGTTCGACAGACGCTCGGCGACGGCCTTGATGACCTTGTTGCGCGGGTCCGAGATCGTGTAGACCGGATGACCGAAGCCGATGATGATCTCCTTGCGCGCCACCCGCTCGCGGATGTCGGCCTCGGCCTCGTCGGCGGTGGCGTAGCGTTCCTGGATCTCGCAGGCGGCCTCGTTGGCCCCGCCGTGCTTGGGACCGCGTAGCGCACCGATGGCGCCGCTGATGGCCGAGTACATGTCCGAGTTGGTGCCGGCGATCACGCGCGCGGTGAAGGTCGAGGCGTTGAACTCGTGCTCGGCGTAGAGGATGAGCGAGGTGTGCATGGCGCGCACCCATTCCTCGGACGGCTTCTCGCCGTGCAGCAGGTGTAGGAAGTGACCGCCGATGGTGTCGTCGTCGGTCTCGACCTCGATGCGCCGGCCGTGATGGGCGAAGTGATACCAGTACAGCAGCATCGAGCCGAAGCAGGCGATGAGCCGGTCGCCGATCTCGCGCGCGGCGGCCACCGGCATGTCGTCGCGTTCCGGCTCCAGGGTGCCGAGCAGCGAACAGCCGATCCGCAGCACGTCCATCGGATGCGCGGTGGAGGCCGGGATCTGTTCCAGCGCAGTCTTGACCGCCGCCGGCAGACCGCGCATGGACTTGAGCTTGCGCTTGTACGCCTCCAGTTCGGCGCGGGTCGGCAGACGCTCGTGGATGAGCAGATGCGCGACCTCCTCGAACTCGGCCTGATCGGCGAAATCGAGGATGTCATAGCCGCGATAGTGCAGGTCGTTGCCGGTGAGGCCGACGGTGCAGATGGCGGTGTTGCCGGCGACGGTGCCGGAGAGGGCGACCGACTTCTTCGGCTTGGGCTGGTGGGTCTCGGTCATCGTTTCCTCGCTTGTTTTTCTAGAACGGTCTTATTCGCCGGAGCGTCCCTGCGCGAACAGCGCGTCGAGTTTCTGCTCGAAGTGGTGGTAATCGAGATAGTCGTAGAGTTCCATGCGCGTCTGCATGGTGTCGACGACATTGGCCTGGGTACCGTCACGGCGGATGGCCTGATAGACATTGAGCGCGGCCTTGTTCATGGCGCGGAAGGCCGACAGCGGATAGAGCACCAGCGACACGCCCACGGCCCCCAACTCAGTGGTCGTGAACAGCGGCGTGGCGCCGAACTCGGTGATGTTGGCCAGCACCGGCACCCGGACGGCGGCGGTAAAGCGCTCGTATTGCGCCAGCTCGGTCATGGCCTCGGGGAAGATCATGTCGGCGCCGGCCTCGACACAGGCCTGAGCGCGCTCGATGGCCGCGTCCAGTCCCTCGACGGCGAGTGCATCGGTGCGGGCCATGATGACGAAGTCATGGGTGCGCGCATCCACGGCGGCCTTGATGCGGTCGACCATCTCGGCCTGTGAGACGATCGCCTTGCCGGGACGGTGTCCGCAGCGCTTGGCCGCGACCTGATCCTCGATGTGACAGCCGGCGGCCCCGGCGCGGATCAGTTGCTTGACGGTGCGGGCGATGTTGAAGGCCCCGCCCCAGCCGGTGTCGGCATCGACCAGCAGCGGCAGGTCGGTGATATAGGTGATGCGGCCGACGTCCTCCAGCACATTGTCCAGACTGGTCATGCCCAGATCCGGGATGCCGTAAGAACCGGCCGCGACACCGCCGCCGGACAGATAGAGGGCGCGATAGCCGGTGCGCTCGGCCATGCGGGCGTGATAGGCGTTGATGGCGCCGACGACCTGCAAGGGGCGTTCTTCCTGGACCGCGAGGCGCAGCTTGGCGCCGGGTGTCATGGCTTGGGTCATGGTCTGTGCTCGTCTCGGTTGGTGGAGCCGGATGGACTCGGATCTGGTCAGTTGGAGGCCGACGATGGCGTCGTGGACGGTTGGCGCGAACAGCGAACCCGTGGCCCATTGATCGCCGACGGCGGGTGGCCGGCCGTGCTCAGGGCCAGTTGTTGCTCGGTGGCCTGACGCGAGGCGCGGATATGGCGGCGCATCAGCCACTCGGCCAGCTCGCCGTCGCGTGCGGCGATGGCCTCGACGATCAATTCATGCTCGCGCAGGGCCTCGCGGGTGCGATGACTCTTCATGCCGAACTGGCAGCGGTACAGGCGCGTGAGGTGATAGAGATCGTTGCACAGGATCTCGATCAGACGGCGGTTGCCGCTGCCACGGGCGATGCGGAAATGGAAGTCGAGATCGCCTTCCTGCTGGAAGTAGCTCTGCCAGTCCTCGTGCGCGAGTTCCCGGCGGTGGCGTTCGAGCAGAGCCTTGAGTTCCGCGATGCCGGCGTCCGACATGCGCTCGGCGGCCAGACGCGCGGCCATGGCTTCCAGTCCCTCGCGCACCAGGTAGATTTCCAGCAACTCGGTGCTGCTGAGCTGGACGACACGGGCGCCGACATTGGCACGCCGTTCGATGAGTTTGATGGCTTCGAGCCGTTGCAGCGCCTCGCGCAGCGATCCGCGGCTGACGCCGTAACGGGCCGCCAGCGCCGGTTCGCTGATCTTGCTGCCCGCCGGGATCTCGCCCTCGACGATGGCCTGACGCAGTTGGTCGAACAGGCGGTCGGCGATGGTGAGCGTGGGGGCGTCTTCGAGGTCCAGGGCCGCGAGTGTCATGGTGAATGTGTCGACAGTCATCGGGTCGGTACGCCGTAAAATAGTCGATTCATCGATAATGTCAAGATGGATTGTCGACAATAAAGACCGAGATTGCTCTGTTTGAGAGCACTCATATCGCCAACGGGAACAGATGCTCACTGTACACAACATCTTCACCGATCTGCCGACACTCGCCGGGGGGAGTTCTTCGAGGAGCTGGCCGCCTGTCGGGGCGTGCGTATCGAGCGCATTCTGAGCAGCGACCGGCCGGAGCCTGTGCTCTACGATCAGGAGCAGGACGAGTGGGTCTGTCTGCTCCAGGGTGAGGCGCGGCTGTGGATCGCCGGTGACGAAGTCGAACTCCGGGCCGGGGATCATTGCCTGATTCCGGCGCATACGCCGCATCGCGTGCTACGCACCTCGCATGAGCCGCCCTGTCTGTGGCTGGCGGTGCATATCCATCCTCGATGAGCGATGACCGTGGCGCCTATCTGGTCCGGCTGATCACTGATCGGTTCGAGGAGCTTGGGTCTGACGTAGAAATCTCGCGTGTAACATGACCAAAAAAGTGCTAGCGTTTTGCTAGCCCATGATCTGGAGACTCGTTGATGCCCACTCTGGTTCTGCGCAATGTCCCGGACGAGCTCTACCGTCAGCTCAAGGACACCGCCAAACGCCATCGCCGCTCGATGACACAGGAGGCGATCCTGTCGCTCCATGCGGGCCTGACCGAAGCGTCCGGGCCGGACACCAAACCCTCGTTCGATGAGACCCTGACTTGGCTTCAACGCGAAGTCTGGTCACTGCCCGTTTTGGATCGCCGTCGCGACGATGACATTCTCGGCTACAACGCGCATGGCCACTGCGATTGATCTGGCTGTCGACACCAGCGCGCTGACGGCGATTCTGCTCGGTGAACCCGAAGCATCGGATCTGCTGAAGACGTTGGTTGCCTCCACCCAGCCGGGTATCTGCGCCCCCAATCGCACCGAGTTCCTGATCGTCATGCAAGCGCGTCTCGGTGATGTGGGCGTCGAACGTGCCCGGACCTTTCTGCAGATGCAGCAAATCCGGACGATCGCCCTCGATGAAGCGCTCGCGGATCGAGCGACGGAGGCTTAACGCACCTTCGGTAAGGGGCGACATCCGGCCGGACTCAACTTCGGGGATTGCTTTTCCTATACCTTGGCCACCAGCGAGCGGGTTCCGCTGCTGTTCAAAGGCGAGGACTTTTCGCAGACCGACGTGAGGTGCGCACTGACGCCGGCCGGGCAATGAACCCATACGGGAGCTGCTCGATGAGCACAGAAGATCGCTTGAATATGGCATTCAGGCAGTTTCTATCGAGCTCCGTCTCGGACGAACTGTTGCGCTTGATCAAGGACTCCATCGGCCCGGAGGATGTCGACACGCTGATGCAGGCGGTTCTCTCGCTGAACGATCCGAGCGAATACTGCAAGCATGATCTGGATAGCGAAACCGTTTCCGGCTTCTTTCTGTTTCTCGACTTCATCAGCGCTTTGATCATCCAACTGGGCGATCAGGCCATCCAGGCCACGAAGGCTTACCAGGACACGCGACACCCTTTCGTGCCTTGGGTGATCAAGTTCGTCAATGATGAACGCTTTCATGCCGAGATTCTGGCGAAGTTCGAGAGCCTTTGGAACGATTCCGTTTGAGCAGGACCAGCCCGTATGCGCAAGGAATATGGCCAAGCACTCAGGACGTTGTTTGCCGCCGAAATGCGGCGGGTGGTCCCGAACTTCGAGGCCGTCAAGGTCAAGTCCGTGTACTTCTGGCCAGGGGATCGCGCGTAATCTCTGGGGACAGGAGGATCGGTGGTGGGTCATCAGGGAATTCAAGCTGCGGCTGACGGTCGCTGAGCTTGAGGCCGATCTTCAGCCGATCCCCGACGTCGAGGCGAAGGCCGGCGTGGCGCCGTGCGTCATCGAGGCCGTCAGCCGGATCCGGGCGGTCGGGATTCCCTACCTGGAGGAACTCGTCCGCGTAGAGACTGGAGTGTCTGAGTAAATCACAATTCGTTGAAGCGGATCTAGTGCATGAGCAGCAGATTGGTGAACGGGTGGTGATTCTTCCAGCGGTAAGTATCGAAATCGCGCTGATCGGTGGAGAGGATGCGTCCGTGTCCCAAATGCTCGGCGAGGATGACCAGAGAAGCATCGGCCAGATCCATCGGCAGGTTGGCGTATTGGCGCATCAGAGCCGTCAGTCGCGGCAGATGGTGAGTCTCCAGCGCAAAGAGCGAGAACGTCCCCAGTGTCTGCCGTTCGATGAACGTGGCAGCCTGGGCTTGTCCCACCTGGCGTTGCAGCAAATAACAGGTTTCGGTGAGAACGGGCCAGGTGGTCACCAATCCCTCGCGCACGGACAGCAACGCCTGACGGGCCGCATCATGGAACTGATCCTTACCGTCGAACAGCGCCAACCAAAATCCCGTGTCGGCGATGATCATTCCTGGCCCCACAGTCGTTGCTTATAGTCGATCGACAGTCGACCGTCGCCCTCAATGCAGCCGATCAGTCCGGCTTCGTCCAGCAATCGATAAGCGCGCTGTCCCTCAGTTTCAGGAGCCGCTAGGGCTTGTTCGTCCAGTGCGCGCGCAAGGATCTCGGCCACCAACTCCGACAGCGGCTGATTGGAGCGTTGTTGCAGCTCCAGGAGACGCCGAGCATGGCGGTCGTCGAGTTCGGTTTCGATGTGCATGGTATTCAGACCTCCAGATTCAGCGCGCCCATGGACGCGGCACATGCCTTCAGTCGCTCGAAGACGCAGTGTATATTCAGTCTTGAGTCCAAGCCAGTCTACGTCCTTCCAATCCAGGACCGACATGGGAGATCAGGACGCATTTGGACGGTCCGGCGCGTTTCGCTCGTCCCTGATCGCAGACCATGCCATCATCCGGGCCGGATGGCTCGGACTGTCAGAATGGAGTGAGCGACGATGGCCTACAACGAATCGGAAACCCGCTTCTATCTCATCGATCCGGTGTTGCGCGCCAAGGCCTCAAGCGCGCAAAGAAGGCCGATCCCAAGGCCGACGTACTCGCCGCCCTGGAATCACGCCTCCGTCGCTGGGAGAAAGCTGCGCGCGACCCGGAGGCACGCATCGCCGACATCGACGCCGGCGTGTTCGATCTCAAGGCGGTCAATCCCAACGCACTCGCCAAGAGCGACGAGCGCACGCCCGAGGCCATCCTCGACAGTATCGGACAGCAGGGGCGCCTCGTGGCGGAATCCCTGGCGACACTGCGCGCCTGGCTGGCCGACCCAGGTTGACGGTCAGCCGGCTGATCGACTAGAAGCAATGGATCCGTTGTAAGCTGTATGGGTGATCCATGTCACCACAACGGAATGAAACGTCATGAGCCATGCTTCCACTGACGGGCCGTTCGGATACCCACACAGCGATCTGGTACTCGATCGCTTGCCCTTGGGTGTCGTCTTCCAGGATGCACAGGGCGAGATCCGGGTCGCCAATCCGGCCGCCGAGCGGATTCTCGGACTGTCTCTGGACCAGATGTGCGGTGTCCGCTTGATCGATCCCCGATGGCGCGCCATGCACGAGGACGGTTCGCCCTTCCCCGGCGAGCAGCATCCCGCCATGATCACCCTGCGCACGGGCGAACCCGTGCGCGACGTGGTCATGGGCGTGTTCAATCCCCAGCACGAGGCTTACACCTGGATCAAGATCGGCACATGGCCGGTCCGGAACCCGGCCGGCGGCGTGCTCGAAGGCGTCTACGCCTTCTTCGAAGACATCACGGGGCAAAAAACCACTCAGCAGCAGGAAGCCGTCTCGGAAGCGCACTTTCACACCGTCTTTGCGGCGATGTCCGAGGGGCTGGCTCTACATCGGCTGGTGTATGACAACACCGGTCATCCCGTGGATTATCGCATTCTCGACGTCAACCCGGCCTTTACCACCCAGACCGGGCTCGCGCGGGAGGCGGTGGTCGGTCGGCTTGGCTCGGAGGCTTACGGCACCGGCTCGGCCCCCTTTCTCGAACGCTATGCCCAGGTCGCCCGAACGGGGCAGGCCCAGGTTTTCGAGCACTATTTCGAACCCTTGGGCCGTTACTTCCACATCAGCGTCTTCTGCCCCGCGCCGGGACACTTCGGGACCGTCTTCCAGGACATCACCGAACGCAAGCACACCGAAGCCTCGCTGCAACGCCAGCGCACCATGCTGGCGCGCACCGAGCGGATCGCGCATGTCGGCAGTTGGGAATGGGAGATCTCGACCGACACCGTGACCTGGTCCGACGAATTGTTCCGCATCTTTCAGCGTGACCCGGAGCAGGGCGCTCCATCCTACGCCGAGCATCCGCAGTTGTATGAACCCGAAGACATGCAGCGGTTGCATGCGGTGGTGGCGGAGGCCCTTGAGCATGGCACCTCCTACACTGTGGAACTCAGGGCCATTCGCCGGGACGGCGCGATCCGGATCTGCAAGGCTCATGGTGAGGTACAGCGGGATACGGACGGGCGGATTACGCATCTGATCGGTGCGTTTCAGGACATCACGGAGCAGAAGCAGGCCGAGGCCGAACTCGAGCGTTATCGCCAGGAGCTCGAATCCCTGGTGGAACAGCGGACGGCGGCCTTGCAGCAGAGCAACGATCAGCTTGCACATACGCAGTTCGCGATAGATCGGGCGGGCATCGGCATCGCCTGGAGCAAGGCGGACACCGGACGATTCATCTATGCCAACGACGAAATCTGTCGTCAGCTCGGGTATACGCATGACGAACTCATGGCGCTGACTGTCAGTGACATCAATCCCGAATTTTCGCCCGCCGCATTGCGGCAATTGACCGCCGAAATGCGAACCGGAGATAGCCTCAAGCGGGTCGAGAGCGTACATCGACGCAAGGACCAGTCCATTTACCCTGTGGCCCTCACCGTCTATCTGCATCACGTGGGCGACGCGGAATGGCTCATCGCCTTCACCGAAGACATCACCGCACGCAAGGCCGCCGAGGCCGAGCTGATCCAGGCCCGCGACGCCGCCGAGAGCGCCAATCGGGCCAAGAGCGCCTTTCTCGCCAACATGAGCCATGAGATCCGCACCCCGCTCAATGCCGTGCTCGGCATGGTGCATCTCATGCGGCAGGAGACCCTCATCCCGGCCCAGGCCAAGCGCCTGGACAAGATCGAGGTCGCTGGGCGTCATCTGCTCGATCTCATCAACGCGGTTCTCGACCTCTCCAAGATCGAGTCCGACAAGCTGACGTTGGATGAGACGGAGGTCCACATCGACGCCATCATGCGCAATCTCGTCGCCATGCTCTCCGATCGGTTATCCGAGAAGAATCTCAAACTCCGTATCCAGCTCAAGGCCTGTCCGCCCGACCTGCTCGGTGATCCCACCCGACTCCAACAGGCGCTGCTGAACTATGCGACCAACGCCATCAAGTTCACCAAGACCGGTTCCATCACCCTGCGCGTCTTCCCCGAGGCGGATCTGGGCGACAGCGTGGTCGTGCGCTTCGAGGTCGAGGACACCGGCATCGGGATCGCTCCGGAGCGTCTGCGCTGTTTGTTCACTGAATTCGAGCAGGCGGATACCTCGATCACCCGCCGGTACGGCGGCACCGGGCTCGGGCTGGCACTGACCAAACGACTGGCCCAGTTGATGGGGGGCGAGGCCGGAGCGATCAGTACGCCCGATGTCGGAAGCACCTTCTGGTTCACGGCACGCCTGCGCCGAGGGAAGGCGCCCGCCGCCGTCACCCAGGATGCGCCCGAGTTCGAAGCCTTGGATCGCGCCAAGCTGACGCATTGCTGTGCGGGAAGACGCCTGCTGCTCGTCGAGGACGAGCCGATCAACCGCGAGATCACCCTGGAACTCATCGCCGACCTGGGTTTGCAGATCGATAGCGCCGAGAACGGCGCCGAGGCGCTGGAGTTGGTGCGACAACACCTCTATGACCTCATCCTGATGGACATGCAGATGCCCGTCATGGATGGACTGGAGGCCACGTACCGAATCCGCCGACTTCCGGAAGCCGCTCAGGTGCCCATCATCGCCATGACCGCCAACGCCTTCGCAGAAGACCGGGCGCGCTGTCTGGAGGCGGGCATGAACGATTTCCTCACCAAGCCGGTCAAGCCGGAACGGCTGACGGCGGTCATCCGGCACTGGCTCTCGCGACCGACTCCGGATTCATGAGTGCGCGATCCGGTTAGCCCCTCTCCCCTGGCGGGAGAGGGGGGCAGGGGACCGCAACGCCCCAATTGCCTTATGAGCCGTTATCCGTGCTTGGCGTACCCGATGGCCTCCAGCGCCTGCTGGATCTCGCCGAGGATGGCCGGATCGTCGATGGTCGCCGGCAGGTTGTAGTCCTTGCCGTCGGCGATGGCCTTCATGGTGCCGCGCAGGATCTTGCCCGAGCGGGTCTTGGGCAGACGCTCGACGATGGCCACCGTCTTGAAGGCCGCCACCGGGCCGATCTGATCGCGCACCAGGTCGACCAGCTCCTTGATCAGCGTCTTCTTGTCGCGATCGACGCCCGACTTGAGCACCACCAGACCCAGCGGCAGCTCGCCCTTGAGCTGATCCGCTGCGCCGATGACGGCGCACTCGGCCACGTCCGGATGCGAGGCCAGCACCGCCTCCATGCCGCCCGTCGACAGCCGATGTCCGGCGACATTGATGATGTCGTCGATGCGGCTCATGACGAAGATATAGCCGTCCTCGTCCATGTAGCCCGCATCGCCGGTCAGATAGTAGCCGGGCTGTGTGGACAGATAGGACTGCACGAAGCGCGCGTCATTGCCCCAGAGCGTGGTCAGACAGCCGGGCGGCATCGGCAGCTTGATCAGGATGCGTCCGATGTCGCCGGGCTGGACCGGCTCGCCCTCGTCATTGAGCACGCGCACGTCGTAGCCGGGCACGGCGCGGGTCGGCGAACCGGGCTTGACCGGCAGCGGCTCAATGCCCAGACAGTTGGCGGCAATCGCCCAGCCGGTCTCGGTCTGCCACCAGTGATCGATCACGGGCACGTTGAGCGTGCGCTGCGCCCATTCGAGCGTGTCCGGGTCGCAACGCTCACCGGCGAGGAACAGCGAACGGAAGCGCCCGAGATCATAGCGCTTGAGATGTTCGGCCTTGGGGTCTTCGCGCTTGATGGCGCGGAAGGCGGTGGGCGCGGTGAAGAGCACCGAGACCCGGTGCTCCTGGATCACGCGCCAGAAGGCGCCGGCATCCGGGGTGCCGACCGGCTTGCCCTCATAGACGATGGTGGTGCAGCCCATCAGCAGCGGCGCATAGACGATATAGGAATGCCCGACTACCCAGCCGACGTCCGAGGCGGCCCAGAAGACCTCGCCCGGCTCGACGTTGTAGACATGGCGCATGCTCCAGGCCAGGGCGACCGCGTGACCGCCGTTGTCGCGCACCACGCCCTTGGGCTGACCCGTGGTGCCCGAGGTGTAGAGGATGTAGAGCGGATCCGTGGCCTCGACCGGGACGCAGTCGGCGGGTTCGGCGTCGGCCATGGCCTCGGCCCAGCTCAGGTCGCGCCCCTCGATCAGCACGCCCAATTCCTGCGGGCGTTGCAGGATGACGCAGTGTTCCGGCTTGTGCGCGGCCTGATCGATGGCCGAGTCCAGCAGCGGTTTGTAGTGAACGATGCGGTTGGTCTCGATGCCGCACGAACCGGCGACCATGACCCTGGGCTTGGCGTCGTCGATGCGGGTGGCCAGCTCATGCGCCGAGAAGCCGCCGAAGACCACCGAATGGATGGCGCCGATGCGCGCGCAGCCGAGCATGGCTACCAGCGCCTCGGGCACCATCGGCATATAGATGATGACCCGATCGCCTTTCTCGACGCCGAGCGACTTCAGCACCCCGGCGAAACGCGCGACCTGATCCTGCAACTCGGCATAGGTGATGACGGTCTTCGAGTCCGTGACCGGGCTGTCGTGGATGATCGCCGGCTGATCGCCGCGTCCGGCCTTCACATGGCGGTCGACGGCGTTGTAACAGGTATTGAGTCGACCGCCCTTGAACCAGCGGTAGAAGGGCGGATTGGAGTCGTCCAGTACCTGGTCCCAGGGTCGATCCCAGTCGATCAGCCCGGCGGCCTCGGCCCAGAACGCCGACGGATCCCGCATCGAGCGGTCATAGAGGGTTTGGTAGCCCATTTGTCGTTCTCCGATGGTGGCACAACAGTGATGGGGCGCCCTGGGACATGGCTATCCCAAGGGGCACCTTTGGGATAGCACTCGACCGAACGGCTCGCGACGCTCCAATCAGCGCGCAGCGATGGCCGCGAAGGTGTCGGCGGCGGCGTCGAGCGTCGCCTGGAGGTGATCATCCGTGTGCATGATCGAGACGAAGCCCGCCTCGAACGCCGAGGGCGCCAGATAGACGCCGCGCTCCAACATGCCGTGGAAGAAGGCCTTGAACCGATCCTGATTGCAGGCGGTGGCCTGCTCGTAGTTCGTCACCTGCTGATCGGTAAAGAAGATCCCGAACATGCCGCCGGCCTGGTTGGTGGTCAGCGCAATGCCGGCGGCCGCGGCGCGCTCACGCAGACCGGTCATCAGGGTCGTCACCTTGGCTGACAGCTGGTCGTAGAAACCGGGGGCCGAGATCAGTTCCAGGGTCTTGAGACCGGCGGCCATGGCGATCGGGTTGCCCGACAGGGTACCGGCCTGATAGACCGGACCGAGCGGCGACAGACGCGACATGATCTCCTGCTTGCCGCCGAAGGCGCCGACCGGCATGCCGCCGCCGATGACCTTGCCGAGCGCGGTCAGGTCGGGCTTGATGCCGTAATGCGCCTGAGCGCCGCCGAGCGCGACGCGGAAGCCGGTCATGACCTCGTCGAAGATCAGCACCGAACCGTACTGGTCACAGACCTCGCGCAGACCTTCCAGGAAGCCGGGCACGGGCGGGATGCAGTTCATGTTGCCGGCGACCGGCTCGACGATGATGCAGGCGATCTCGGAGCCGATCTCGGCGAAGGTCTCGCGCACCTGAGCCAGATCGTTGTAACGCAGGGTGATGGTGAGTTCAGCCAGCGCCGCCGGGACGCCGGGCGAGCTGGGTTCACCGAAGGTCAGGGCGCCCGAGCCGGCCTTGACCAGCAGCGAGTCGGCGTGACCGTGGTAGCAGCCCTCGAACTTGACGATCTTATCGCGCCCGGTATAACCGCGCGCCAGACGCAGCGCGCTCATGGTCGCCTCGGTGCCCGAGCTGACCATGCGCACCATGTCCATGCTCGGCACCAGCTCACAGACCTTGTCGGCCATGACGGTCTCGAGTTCGGTCGGCGCACCGAACGACAGCCCCTTGTCGAGCCGCTCGCGCACGGCGGCCAGCACTTCGGGATGGGCATGACCCAGAATCATCGGACCCCAGGAGCCGACATAGTCGATATAGCACTTGCCGTCGGCATCGATGGCATGGGGACCGGAGGCGCTCTCGAAGAACACCGGGTCGCCGCCCACTCCGCGGAACGCCCGCACCGGCGAGTTGACGCCGCCGGGGATGTGACGCTGCGCGGCGGCGAAGAGGTCGTGGGATCGGCTCATCTCAATGGGTCTCCTTCGGAAACAGGTTGGTATAGGCACGGGCGGCGGCGGTGATGTCGGCTTGGGCGAAGACGCCCGTGACGACCGCGAGCATGTCGGCCCCCGCCGCGATCAAAGCCCCGCCATTGTGTGGCGTGATGCCGCCGATCGCAACCGATGGCAACGCGACCCGCCGACGGGCCTCGGTCAGCAGGCCGGGATCTGGGCGCACGGCCTTGGGTTTGGTCGTCGAGGGGAAGAAGCTGCCGAAGGCGACATAGCTGGCGCCGGCGGCTGCGGCGGCCTCGGCAAGTGCGAGCTGGTCGTAGCAGGAGACGCCGATGATGGCCGCCTCGCCGAGCCGTTCGCGCGCGGCGTTTGGGTCCGGATCATCGCGACCGAGATGCACGCCGTCGGCACCCAGCTCGACCGCCAGTTCGAGATCGTCATTGACGATGAGCGGCACGCCGGCTACGCGGCAACGGGCGAGCAGGGCGCCGGCGCGCCGGCGGCGCTCGTCCGGCGGATGCGTCTTGTCGCGATACTGGATCACACGCGCCCCGCCGGTGATGGCCGCGCCGACCTGGTCGACGAGCGTCGCGAGCGGCAGCGGCGCATCGGGCGTGATGGCGTAGAGTCCCTGGAGCGGAGTCTTGGTCATTCGGGTTTCGGTCACAGTAACTTCACGAGTGCCGCGATCGCGGCGACCTGAGCGAACATCAGGGGTACGAGCCATTTCAGCAGGTCGATCTTGACCTGTGCGATATCGAGTTTGAGTTCGGAGCGTAGCTGCTCGATGTCGCGTTTGAGTTCGGATCGGAGCTGCTCGATCTCGCGTTTGACTTCGGAGCGGAGCTGCTCGATCTCGAGTTTGAGATTCGCCTGTACCTGCTCGATCTCCTTTTGCAACCGCAGCTCGGACTCGCGCACATGCCCCTGTGTGGCGAGTTCGGGCAGATGCGGATAGCGATCCTCCAGCCGCTCGAACGCCTCGGCGATCACCCGTGCTCGGGTGCGATCATCGGGCGCAGTACTCAGGGCTTCATACAGTTCGACGACGGAACTCATCGATGCGATCTCCAAGTGGGTGTTCTATGCGCTCATCATGGAGCCGATTTGGTGTCAATTGGCAGCGCCCCGTGCGCAAGGCCCGTTCGAGCGTCTTCCAGGTATAGGTCTGAGCCGACTCGACGGCCTGAACCAGCGTCATCCCATGCGCCAGGCGCGCGGCGATGGCGCCGGCCAGGGTGCAGCCCGAGCCGTGATACTCGCCGGGCAGACGCGGCCAGTCCCAGGCGTGGCGTTCGCCATCTGCACCGAACAGCCGGTTGGTGACCGCCTCGGTATCGTCATGGGTGCCCGTGATCAGCACCCAGGGTGCACCGGCCACGAGCAGGTGCTCGGCACAGTCTTCGGGCGTGTCGGCGCCGGTCAGGGCGCGCGCCTCTAGCAGGTTGGGCGTGACCAGCGTGCAGCGCCGCATGAGTTCATCACGCACGGCCTCGCGCAACGCGGCGTCGGCGACCGATTGGCCGGCGCCCGTCGCCAGCACGGTATCCAGCACAACCGGGACGCGCGCACGCTCAGCCGTCGCCAGAGTGTCGATGAGTCGCGCCAGCATCCGGGCGATGTCGGCGCCGCCGATCAGGCCGATCTTGAGTGCGCTGGGCGGACTGTCGTTCATCAGACGTCGACAGTGCGCCTCGATCTGCTCCGGCGGTTGCGGATGGATCCGAGCCAGTCCGCAGGTATCCTGCTCGGTCAGTGCCGTGATCACGGTCAGCGGAAAGGCGCGCATGGCCTGTACCGCCTCGGCATCGGCGAGGATGCCGGCCCCGCCGCTCGGATCATGTCCGCCGACACAGAGCACCAGCGGTCGATCAGGTCGTTGGGCCTCCGTCATGGCGCACCCCAGGCGCCGGCCGTGGCTTGAACGGCTCGACCATGCCCCGATTCTGTCCGCCACATCATCGGGCGCTTCGCCGGCCTATCGGTCGGGCGGGCACCGAATTCAACCAGACTCAGGGAACTGTAACCGTACATGAATACCTATCAATGTCTCGTTTGCGGGCTGATCTACGACGAAGCCCAGGGTTGGCCGGATGACGGTATCGCGCCCGGCACCAAATGGGAAGACGTCCCCGCCGACTGGAAGTGCCCCGAATGCGGCGTCGGCAAGGACGATTTCGAGATGGTCAGGCTCTGAGCCGAGGCGACCGCGACGGCGGTTCGAGGCCATGGAATGTCGAGCCTTGGGCACCACTCCGGCCAAGTCGTTTTTTCTCGACTACACTCCTTGGCATGGACGCCATCACATCTCCCACTCGGGTTCTGGAGACTGGCTTCGATCATGATCTGGCCAGACTCGCCAGGCGTTATTGCGAACTCATCGAGACACGCGCGACCAAGCGCGGTGTCTGGCTGGCGCGGATCGCCGAGCTACTGCCGCGACTGCATGCCGGTGTCAGCTCGCTCGTTGCCGCGAAGCCGCCGCCCGGTGAGCGGCCGGAGCCTGTCGATCTGGATGCGCGTTTCGAACTCTTCAGCCAACTACGCGACCTGCTGGCCGATCGCGACGCCTACTGGCTCGAATTCGACTCGGTGGCCGACGGCATGATCGCCATGACCGGCAGCCTCGCCGACGATCTCACCGACATCTATTGCGAACTCAAGCAGGGTCTGACGCTGTTCGAGTTCGACCCGGACCGTGCGGTCGCGGCCTGGGCGCTGGGCTACAGGCAGCATTGGGGACAGCATCTGGTCGATGCCGAACGCCATTTGGCCACGCTCCGGTCACAGTCACGACTCGATCTCTAAACCGCGTATTTTACGCTGGCATTTCCGGTCGGCTTTCTGCTACGCTCCTACGCTGATTTTTCGCGTGATATCTCACGTATTTTCGAGTTTTCGAGAGGATTCCATCCATGTCCCTGGCGATCACCGAAGCGGACCTGACACTGACCGGGCCGGCTCAGGCCAAGATGAGCGATCTGTTCCAGCAGGTCGACGACAGCGTGCAGGGCGTGCGCGTCTTCGCCACCGCCGGCGGCTGTAGCGGCGTCAGCTTCGGCATGACCTTCACCGACGTCATCAACGAAGACGACGGCGTCCTGACCTTCGACGGCTTCAAGGTCGTCGTCGACGACGGCACGCTCGAATATCTGCGCGGTGTCGAGATCGATTTCGTCGATCAGGGCGACGGCAACGCCACCTTCATCTTCAACAACCTGCCCCAGATGGGCGGCGGTTGCGGCAGTTGCGGCTCGTCCTCGGGCGGCGGTTGCTCCTGATCGACAACGGAGTCCATCGCGCATGATCCGAGTCGGAATCGTCGGCGGCACGGGCTATACCGGAGCCGAGTTGCTGCGTCTGCTGGCGCGCCATCCTCAGGCCACGCCCGCCGTCATCACCTCGCGCAGTGAATCCGGTCTGCCGGTGGCCGAGATGTTCCCGCATCTGCGCGGCCGGCTGGATCTGTGCTTCAGCGAACCGGATACAGGCGCCCTGGCCGAGTGCGATCTGGTCTTCTTCGCCACGCCCAACGGCACGGCGATGAAGTCCGTGCCCGAGCTGCTCGAACGCGGCACGCGCGTGATCGATCTGGCCGCCGATTTCCGCCTGAAAGATCCCGCGCTCTGGGAGCGCTGGTACGGGATGCCGCATCAGTGCCCGGATCTGCTCGCCGAGACCGTCTATGGTCTGCCCGAAGTCAATCGTGACGCGATCCGTCGCGCGCGGCTGATCGCCAATCCCGGCTGCTATCCCACGGCTGTGACCCTGGGCTTTCTGCCGCTGCTCGAACGGCGCGCGATCGATCCGTCCTGGCTGATCGCGGACGCCAAGTCGGGCGTGAGCGGCGCCGGTCGCAAGGCCGAGACCAATCTGCTGATGGCCGAGGTCGGCGAGAGCTTCAAAGCCTATTCGGTGAGCGGCCATCGTCATCTGCCCGAGATCACCCAGAATCTCCAGACCTTCGCCGGGATCGAGGTCGGCCTGACCTTCGTGCCGCATCTGGTGCCCATGATTCGCGGCATCGAGGCCACGCTCTATGCGCGCCTGACCGACGACGGCCTGGATCTCGCCGCCCTGTACCAGTCGCGCTATGCCGACGAACCCTTCGTCGATTTCATGGCCGGCGGCAGCCCGGACACCCGCTCGGTGCGCGGCTCCAACGACTGCCGCATCGCCGTGGCACGCCAGGGCGACATCGTCATCGTACAGTCGGTGATCGACAATCTGGTCAAGGGTGCTGCCGGACAGGCGGTGCAGAACATGAACCTCATGTTCGGATTCGACGAGACGCTCGGTCTGGAAGCCCTGGCCATGTTGCCTTGAACGGCAGCCAAGGTAGACGCATTTCCGATCACTGAAATACGTCAACCCGTCCAGCGCCAGGGTACCCGGTCACCTATCGGAACCTGGCCACACCCGGCCCAGTTTCGAAAGCGCTGGGCTCTTGCGGAGAAACAGATGAACGCCGAAGCCGATCTCGAAGCCCCACTCGTCTTTACCGCGTCCGCCGCGTCCAAGGTCGCCGAGCTCATCCGCGACGAGGGCAATCCCGGACTCATGTTGCGCGTCTACATCCAGGGCGGAGGCTGTTCCGGATTCCAGTACGGCTTCACCTTCGACGAGGACGTGCAGGACGGGGATACCGAGATCGTGACCGATGGGGTCAAACTGCTCGTCGACCCCATGAGCCTGCAATATCTGATGGGTGCCGAGATCGACTATACGGAAGGGCTGCAAGGTGCGCAGTTCGTCATTCGCAATCCGAATGCCACGACGACCTGCGGCTGCGGCTCCTCGTTCTCGGCCTGATCGACACCAGACAGGCTCCGAGATCACGAACTCGGACGCGGGCGATTCAACGTCGGCCCGCGTCCGCCCATACTTCAGTTGGGCTGAGGCGGAAGCTGGAGAGGGATGATGTGCGAGGGCAGATGCGTGCCCTGATT